>JANXSH010000459.1 GCA_025356615.1 Planctomycetia bacterium
GGAGGACCGGCATCCCGCGCCGGCCGACCGCTTCGAGGAGCGGGTAGTTCTGCATGTTGCGGGCACCGATCTGGAAGATGTCGGCGTACTTCGCGATCATGTCGAGGTGTTCGGAGGCCATGACCTCGGTCACGATGGCGAGGCCGGTCGCCTCGCGGGCCTCGGCGAGCAGTTCGAGACCCTTCTCCTTCAACCCCTGGAACGAGTAGGGGCTGGTGCGCGGCTTGAACGCGCCGCCGCGGAGGGCCGTCGCCCCGGCGTCCTTGACGACCCTGGCGACCTCCAGGATCTGCTCGCGGCTCTCGACGGAGCAGGGGCCGGCGATCACGCCCATGTGTCCGCCGCCGACGACCAGGTCGCGGACGCGGACGATCGTGGGATCCTTCTTGACTTCCGACGACGCCATCTTGTACGGCGCGAGGATCGGGACGACCTTTTCGACGCCGGCCATCGACTCCAGGTCTTCCTTCGCCCCCCCGCGCTTCTCACCCAGGGCGGCGAGGACGGTCAACTCGGTGCCCTCGACGATGTGAGTTCGCATGCCCAGGTCCTCGATACGAGCGATGACCTGGTCGATCTGGTGGCGATCGGCCCGCGGCTTCATCACGACGATCATCTCTACTCTCCTAACCGTTGACAGGGCAGCGGGATAACGAAGGGGCCGAACGAGGCGGCGGGCCAAACAGGAAGACCCCGGCGCGGGATCGCGCCGGGGTCCTTTTCGAGACTTGGCTGCGCCTCTGACGGCAGCCCGTCAGCCACGTCTCAGCGCAGCCCTACCTGGGAAATTTTACACACTAAGAACACCTCCTTTTGCTAGGACCTCCCGCGCGAGAAGAGTGCCAGGCATTCCCCTCGTAGCGGCTCTAGCCAATCGCACCACGTTAGCGCGACATCGCGCCATCCTCTCGGATAGCTTCTACAGTTTACGCACGATACAGGCTCAGTCAAGGAAGAATATTCGGGCGCGATCTTTGGAAACGAGCCGGAAGCGTTAGCGACGGATCGACGTTCCTCCGTCGCTAACGCTTCCGGCTCGCCGCCCCGATCGAGGGCAGCATTTCGAGCGCCGCCCGCCGGGGTGTTCGACGTTCGAGATCCACCCCGAGATTGGCCCGCTGCATCGTCCGTAGGTCGATGTTGCCCACCAGTGACTGGAGCGACGCGCGCAAATCGTCTCTGCCGGCCGCCCTCGCGGAGAGCAAGAGGACGGCGTCATACGGCGGGAAGGCCCCGAGGTCGTCTTCGAGGATGACGAGGTCTCCCGCCAGGATTCGGCCGTCGGTGCTGTAGGCGCAGATCACGTCCACTTTTTTCGTAATCGCCTGATACATGAGGCTGGGGTTCATCCCCTTGTAGGACGCGAACGCGAGGCCGTAGGTGTCGCGAACGCGCCCCCATTCCGGCCGCTCGAAGAACTGGAGGTCTCCCGCGATGGTGAATCCCGGCGAATGCTCCTTCAGGTCGCCGATCGTTTTGATGCCAAGCTCTTGGGCCTTTTGCTTCCGCATCGCCAGGACGTAGGCGTTTTGGAATCCCAGCAGGCCCAGGCACTCGATGCCGTACTCTTCCTTCAGGAATCGCGCCGTCTCTTCGTAGACCTTCGCCGGACTGGCCACGTCCTTGCGGCCCATCAGGGTGACCCAGATGTTGCCGGTGTAGTTGACGCAACAATCGACCTTGTTGCTTCGCAGCGCCAGGAATTGGATCGTCTCTCCCATGCCCTGGCGCTGGTCCACGGGAAAGCCGGTCGATACGAGTTTGCCCTTCATGACCTCGGACAGGATGTGCTGCTCGGTGAACGGCGCGCTGGCGACGACGACGGGGCGGGGGCCGAACAGCCGAACGGCGGGGCCGTATAGCCCTCCGCCCAGCACGAGCAACAGGCCGAGGGACGCGACCCAGGCGAGCCTTCCGTTCCTCCTGCGGGCGGCCACTTCCAGCAGGCGGACGAGCTGGTCCATGACGACCGCCAGCAGCGCCGCCAGGACGCAGCCGAAGATCGTGGCCCGCATGTTGTTCATCTCCAGCCCGGAGAAGATGTAGTTGCCCAGGCTCGTACCGCCGACCGGCGTCGCCAGCGTCGCCGTGCCGACGACCAGGACGGTGGCCGTCCGCACGCCGCCGATGATGACCGGGAGGGCCAGCGGCAACTGCACCCGGAAGAGCATCTGGCGATCACTCATGCCCAGCCCACGGGCGGCTTCGGTCAGGGCCGGATCCACGCCGCGGATGCCAATGACGGTATTCGCCAGAATCGGCAGGATGCCGTACAGGGTGAGGGCGAGGAAGGCGGGCAGGAATCCGATCGCGCCCCCTAACAGGGGAACCATCAGTACCAGTAGGGCCAGGGTCGGCACTGTCTGGACGATGCCAGCGATGCCCAGCACGAACTCCGCCAGTCTCGGTCGCCGGCTCGCCACGATCCCCAGCGGCAGGCTGAGGGCCAGGCCGACCAACAACGCCACCACGGACAACATCATGTGGCCGCCCAGGTAATCGGGCAACGGCGCGGCCAGTTCGGCCCAGTCTTGGTTCATCGGAAGTCTCCGTGCAGCGTACCACCCAGGAGGGCTTCCACCCGCTCGGCCTGGTGGCGGGGACTGTCGATGAACCGCCTCACGGTCTCGTTGTCGGAGGCCCGCATCTGGCGCGGCGTGCCTTGGTCCAACACCTTGCCGTCTTGCATGACGGCGATCTTGTCCGCCATCAGCAGGGCCTCGGTCATGTCGTGCGTGACCATCACGGCCGTCAACTTCTCCGCCTTGCAGATGGCGCGAAAGTCCTTCTGCAGTCCCTCCCGCGTCTCGGGGTCCAGCGCGCCGAACGGCTCATCCAGGAGGACGATCTTCGGCTCGGCCGCCAGGGCGCGGGCGAACCTCACGCGCTGCTTCTGACCGCCCGACAGCTTCTCCGGCTCCCGGTCGCGGAAGTCGGTCGGTTCGAGCTTGACTAGCTTCAGAAGCTCGTCGATTCGCTCCTTGATCCGAGCCTCCGACCATTGTTTCAGCCCGAGCAGTCTCGGCACGACGGCGATGTTGGCGGCAACGGTCATGTGGGGGAACAGCCCGCTGCTCTGGATCACATACCCGATCTTCCGCCGCAGCTCCACGGCGTCCCTTTTACTAATGTGGCTGATGTCCTGGCCTCCGATCAGGATCTTCCCCTGGCCGTCGCCGTCCGGCTCGATCAGGCGGTTGATCATCTTCAGCGTCGTCGTCTTTCCCGACCCTGACCCACCCAACAGCGCGAGTAACTCGCCCTCGTGGACTTTCAGGGTCACATCGTTTACCACGATGCGCTTTTCCGTCTCCGGTTCGAACAGGCGTTCCAGCCCCGCCAGCATCCCGGCCAGGTTCCGGCCTCGCGGCCTCGGGGCCGCCGGGATGTGGTAGGTCTTACTGACGCGAATCAACTCGATCATGGGAATCCTCCTGGCACATTCTCCGATCCCTCGACTCGCGACGGTATCACCTGAGTGCTGTGTGCCCCGGTTGCCCATTCGAGTAGGAGGCCCCGCGTCCGCCGTTCGTGTCACTCCTTTGTTCGGAACAAGCCACGAGGCGAGGTTTGCGGGTCGAATCAAGGGAGGGCTTCGTCGGCAGGGGTTGCGGCTCGACGATGCCCGATGTGAAGGCTCACCCACCACGACGCCACCATGTAGTAGATAGGGAAGTACAGCGACAGTATCGCCAGAAGGGGCGGCGACTTTTCTTTCTCCCCCGTCCGAGGAAGATCCCACATGACGTAGACCATGAGTACCGCCCACGCTGCCCCGAGGCCATTGGTCCACCCGTTCAACGCCCCCCCCTTCTGGGTCGGGTACAGGTAGCGCGTCGGGACGAAGGTCAGCATTGCCAGCCCGATAACGATGCCGAGCGACAGCCACCCCGGCAACGGTTGTAAGGCATAGAGGTAGAACGCCACCAGGTTCCAGAACGACGGGAATCCCAGGAAGTAGCCGTCTTCCGTTTTCGCCTCGACCTGGCAAAACCCGTAGGCGCTCGCGAGCAGTGGCAGCAACAGCCAAGGCTCCTGCCCTTCGGGGAGGAGGCCCGCCCGCCAAATCAGCAGGAGGGGCAGGAAGGTGTAGGTGAGGAAATCCACGAGGTCATCGAGCCGCCGACCGTCGAACCCCGGAAGGACCTCCTTGATGCGGACGGCACGCGCGAGCGTGCCGTCCGTGGCGTCGATGATCGTGGCGACGGCCATCAGGAGAAAGGCCGAGCGGAACGACTCCGGATGACCGCTCACGATCAGCACGGCGATGCCGGCCGCTGCGACGAGACCCAGCGCGGTGTAGAAGTGGACGCCCCACGCCAGGAACCTTCGCCAGGGGCTAGGGTAAGGTGTTCGATCCGTTGATCGCTCGTCGATCTCGATCATGGCTCGATCCATTCCTGTACTCGCCCACCTGCGCTCATTCCATCGTCACGAATGCCCCGGCGTCGCTCGACCCAGGACCCGCAATCCGCCGGGGATGAGCTCGACCTCGAGGCTGCACACCCCGTCCTCGGGGAGGCAGAAGAACTCCCCATCGACGTGGACCGTCAGCGGCTCCTTCGATTCGACTCCCGCCCGGCTACAGCGGCCCGTTCGCAATGCCGGGTGACCGGTCGGCAGCCGTCCGACGAGCAGGCCCGGCATATGCCGCAGAAGGGCCAGCCGAGACAGGGCACCGACGTGGAGGTAATCGAACAAGCCGTCGTCGATCTTCGCGTCCGGGGCCAGGATGAAGTTCCCCTCGCGACGGCCGAGGGCCAGCGTCAGGAGGAGCGTGGGGGCTTGCTGCATGACGCTGTCGTCGAGGCGAATGTTCATCGGTGGGTGGGTGTAGCGCGACCACATCGCCCGCAGTGCGGCGAGGCCATAGAGCGAGAGTCCTTGCAGGTTTTTGATGCGCCGCGACTCCAGGGTGACGGAGCCGTTGAACCCGAGGCCGAGGCCGTTGACGAAGAATCGTTCCCGGCCCGTCGGCGCTCGCACGACGCCGACGTCGGCTCGAAGGATGCCGAGGGCCGGGTCGGGGCGACGCCACCAATCGGCGTCGATGCCGAGACTGTGGGCATAGTCGTTCGCCGAGCCTACCGGGAACACCGCGAGGATTACGGTAGGGGATCGCGACCGGAGCAACCCGTTGGCGACCTCGTGGACGGTGCCATCGCCTCCCGCCGCCGCCACGATGGGGAAGCCCTCCAGGGCGGCTTTACGGGCCAGCTCTTCCGCATGGCCCGCCCGCTCGGTGGGCCAGAAGGCGGCACGGCTGTCCAGAGCGCGGCGCAACCCTTCCAGTCGTCGCTTCGACCGGCCACGGCCCGACGCCGGGTTGAAAATGATACAGAATTCCGGCGTCGTCATGCCTCACTCCCTCGCCGTCGAACCTGATCGCAAGCGCGATGAGGAGTCATTGGTTCCATTGTCGGCAATGCCGTACCTTCTGGCCACCCGCGATGGCGTTTCCGCCTCAAGGGCTTACAATGATCCGCTGACACGACCAAGAGACCGGAACCGCTCCCATGCCGACCTTCCACGTCACCCACATCGATCACGTCTCGGTCCTCATCACGGACCTGGCGCGAGCCAGGAGGTTCTACGGCGAGATCCTCGGCCTCCGCGAGATCCCCAAGCCGCGCACGTTCACCTTCAGCGTCCTGTGGTATGACCTCGGCACGGGGCAACTCCACCTCTTGTCGAAACCGAAGGCCGACACGATCAGCCCGCGACACTTCGCGCTGCGCGTCGCCGACATCGATGCGGCGCGGATGCGCTTCCGCGCCCACGGCGTCGCGATCGACGAGACGATCCTCATCCCCGGCGCGGATCGCTTCTTCGTATCGGACCCGGACGGGAATCGGATCGAGATCATCCAGTGGTTCGAGCCGTATGACCCCGCGAGGAGTGGAGCCGCAGCGCTCGACGGGATCGACGGCACGAAGAGTTGATGCAACTGGCGGTTGGGTTTCATCGGTGTTGACCACGCCGGGTCACTCGGCGGATTCACACCCGGAGGAACCACGTTTGACCTACCGCATGGCGCTTCGTTCGATTAAACTCCCAACCATTCATTCATGAGGGAGGAGCTTTCCCATGCGAACCAACCTGCCCCGCGCGATCCTGGAGGTGCATTACGAGTCCGCCGCACAGAAGTACCTCCGCAGTCTGAAGCCGGAGAATCACATGGAAGCGACGCCCCAGGCGGCCCAGCGCGAGATCACCCTCGCCAGCCTCGCGCTGGTCCACGAGCTCCGTCCCGAGGTGCAGTTCTTCAACGAACTGCTCGTGCAGTATTCCGTCGGGAATCGCCACAAGCCCGGTCAGGTCGTGCCGGACAACATGGTCGTCGTTCACGCCGAGCCGATCCTCGCCATCGGCCACTACTCCCTGGCGTTACAGCCCGTCGTGCCGTTCTGGGTCATGGAGTACGTCAGCAAGTCGAGCGAGCGCAAGGATTACGTCGTCAGCATGCGGAAGTATGAAGAAGACCTGAAGGTGCCGTACTA
>JANXSH010000361.1 GCA_025356615.1 Planctomycetia bacterium
CGTCGATCTTCGTCGCGCTCGTCAGCAACAAGATCATGGTCGCCTCGTCGGGCAAGGACTACGTCATCGACGCCCTCGAGCAGCACCGGGCCAAAAAGAAGGCGACCCTCAAGAACAAGGAGTTCCAGGCGATCGTCGAAAGCCTGGATGCCAAGCAAACGGTCTCCATCGCGGTCCTCGGCAAGTCGCTCGCCGCTGCGGTCTCCGATGTCCTTCCCGCCGGTATCGCCGATTCGCTCGGCAAGATCGAGGCGATCGGCGGCGGCCTGACCGTGACCAACGAGGTCAAACTCGATCTCGTCGTCACGAGCAAGGACGCGACCTCGGCCGAGTCGATCCGCACGACCCTCGACAAAGGTGTCAAGCTCGGAATGGTCGGCCTTGCACTTTTGACGGAAGGACGTAAAGATCTCGAAATACTTCTCGAGGTGGTCAAGACGATCAAGGTCGGCGGTAAGGGCAAGGTGGTCTCGGTCTCCGCGAGGCTGACCGCCGACATGCTGAAAGACTTCTTCGGGAAAGACGAGTGAGCGTCGCGTTCACTCGCTTCTGTCGTTGACCCCGCCGGGGAAGGATTCTTCGGGGGGTCGAGTTCGTGTGCATGAGACATAAGGGAATCACTGATGTTTTCACAGCGTAAGATTTGGGCGACTCTCGCTCTCGTGGGCTTCATCGCGCTCTCGACGGCCAAGGCCGACCCGGCCCCCGAGCCGAAGGGCGTTACCGTCGATGACAGCAAGTGGCTGCTCTCCGACGCCGAGTTCTTCGTCAAGCTCAACGTCAAGCAGATGATGGCCTCCGACCTCATGACCAAGGGCGGGATCGTCGCGCTCAAGGACGCGATCAAGAACAACGAACAACTCAAGGGCGTCCTCGACGCCACCGAACTCGACCTCACCAAAGACATCGACTCGATCATGGCGACCGGCTCCGGCAACTCCTCCGACTCCGCCAAGGCGCTGGTCGTCATCCGAGGCAAGTTCAACCAGGTCAAGGTTCAGGACGCTCTCGAGAAGGCCGCCAAGAAGGACGACAAGCTCAAGATCGTCAAGGAGGGCACGACCACACTCTACGAGTTCCCCGCCGGCGACAAGAGCATGTACGCCGCCTTCGTGGACAAGAACACGATGGTCCTGACCCAGAGCAAGGAAGCGACGGTCGATGCGGTCAAGAACGGCGGGAAGAAGACCGCCGGGATCAGTAAGGGCATGAAGACGGCCCTGGGCAAGTTCAACGGCAAGGAGAGCATGACGATGGCCCTCCTCATCAACGACGACATCCAGAAGCTGCTCACGAAGATCCCCAACCTCGGCGAGGCCTCCAAGGTGTCGATCCTCACCACGAGCGTGACGCTCTCCGACGCCGTCTCCCTCGAGATGTCCGGCGTGACCGGCGAGGCCGAATCCGCGAAGAAACTCTCCAAGGAAATCGCCAAATTCAAGGCGCTCGGCGCGGTCCTCCTGGAAGGCAACGAAGAGATCCCGCCCGTCGCCCTCGAGGTGCTCAACGCCATCAAGATCAGTTCGTCCAAGGAGGCCGTCCTCATCGACCTCAAGCTCACCAAGGAGATGCTCGACAAGGCCGCCAAGGGGGGCAAGGACAAGTAATCGTCGCATCGATCGAAGCAAACACTAGAGGGTGAGCGGGAGACGATCTCCCGCTCACCCTTTTGATTTCGAGAAGAGACTCTTCAGCCCTCCCGCCTTGCAGTCGTCGGGCGAAGTCGTTATCAATGGACTTGGGACTTGCGATGAGCTGGCCCACATCTTCCCGCCCCCGTAGCTCAGTGGATAGAGCAGTGGTTTTCTAAACCGCCGGTCGCGTGTTCGAGCCACGCCGGGGGTACTGATGCCAGGGCATGGTTCTAGGGGGGTAACAGAATTAGGTCCGGCGAGCCGAGCCGGACCAGCCCCGCTCGGCTCGCGGGGCCTACCTCCCGTCACCCCGATCGCCGTCTTTATGAACCGTGCCGATGCCAGCGGGTGTCAACGAATGCTAGACTGTGACAGGGTAAGGGGTTGCATCGTTGCAGCCCCTTACTCGTTGGTAGTGGGCGAATTGCTAGGCGATGCCCTGGAATGAACCGCCTCTGCACAACCAATGCACAACCAAATTCGGGGCGAGATGGTCGCAACCTCGGGCCAATTGCCTGGAAGTCCCAGCGTGGTGAGGGGTGGCCGGGTGGTTTGGCTGTAGTAATCCATCGTCGTCACGACCGACGAATGCCGTGCGAGGAACTGGCCCTCGGCGGGTGGCTTCAGTCGGAATTCGGTTTGGGTGGCCCGACGAACCCTTCCGTCGTTTTCTCTTTGCCTCCTTCGGGCTTGGCTGTGGTGACGGGAATATCCTCCGGGAGGAGGATCTTCTTCTCGGCGAACAGCTTCCTCTCGGTCGAGCTGATCCGCAGCCAATCCTGGCGCTCCACCTCGCCCAGGTTCTGGACGAAGACGCGGCGGACCTCTTGCTTCTGGTCCGGCTGTAGCTGCGACACGATCACCTCGTTCACGACGGCGCTGGGTCGCCCCCGCCACTTGTCGAATCGCTCCAGGGTGTAGACGTGCTTGCTGTTCTGCTGCACCCACTCCCAGGAGTCTCCCGCCTTGGCCCCCGTCTTCAGAATAGGTTCCTGAATCACCTCTACTCTACCCTTGCCCACCACGACACGCGGTCCGAACTCGATCAGCCCGCTGGCGTTGATCTTTTGGACATACAGCGGCCCCGGTATGCGGCCCCTCTTCGCCTTCGGGGAGGCGACCCAGTTCTCAGGCTTACCTCCCTTCAACAGGGTCTTCCCGGCCAACCGGGCGGTGTGCGTGATGACCGTCTCGCTCATGCCGCCTTCTCGCTGATACCAGGTCTGGCGGACGAACAGGGGTGCCCCGACGATGGCCGGCGAGTACGTCGCGAAGTCGTAGGTCAACGTGTTCCCCGGCGTGTGGGGCATATAGTCCGCCGTCAAGAGGACGACTTCGGCCCGCACCCGCAACTGGGATGGGTGCATGTCGCAGTTGTCGAGCCGGAGCGAGCCTGTCCCGTCCACACTTGCCAGACCGCGAATGCGGAACTTGGGGAGGTCTGCCAAGTCGAGGGAAACCCCCTTACGGAATCGGCAGGTGACCTTGAGGGGTTGGTCGGTTTCGGGGCTTTCCAGGATCACCTGTCCGCTCCCCGCACTCGAGAGTCGTCCGACCACAGTGACGACCTTGTTGCGATACTGCTCGAGGTGCTTGCGGTCGGCCTTCCACGCCTTGCTCAACTCCGTAACCTCGAGCGGCGCGTCCACGCGCTCCTCCAGCCCGCTCGCAGGGAGGAAGAACCCCCGCAGATCCTCCTCGTAGAGTCTGGCGAAGTCCAGCGCCGTGAGTCGCGAGACGGAAGGCGACGGGCCGGTCGTCGTGAGGAGTTCACAGTTGTCCAGCCGGACATAATAGGCACTCCTTTCGAGTTGCCGTCCGGCGCACACGCCCTTGATGATGACTGGAGACCCTGCTTTAAGTTGTTTCACCGCTTCCAGTTTCGCCTTCTCGAACAGGCAGCGAATCTCGAGGGCGCTGTTGGTCTCCCTCTCCAGCCGGATGGTCGGGAACTCGACCCCAGAGCTAGGGGTAGTTACCGAATCGACGATGCCGATCAGTTCGACGACCTTGCCGCTGTACGTCGCGTCCGCGACTGCCTTCGGTGCCATCAGTTCGCACTTTTGCAAGACGCCGCCTTTGTCGTAGACCCCCCTCGCGGAGAAGGGCTGACCCTGGCGTAGGGCTTGCCAGTCTCTCATCTCCGGGCTAGTGGGGGCGGGAAGATCGCAGGCGATCGGGGCCTTGTCCGTCTGGAACAGCGCACGCATAGGAAGTGGTCGTGTCGTAAGGGGCTGCTTGGCATCCTCCTTGGGGGCGTTCACCCCTTTAGCCTCTTTCACCGCTTCCAACTTGTCGAAGAGGCCGACTACCTCGAGCCTGACATCCTTATATTTGCGATCCGCCTCGGTGGGGTTGGCCGCGACTTCGGCCGACAGACGAGGGGCCGACAGTGTGATCGCATTCCCTTTTGATTTCGGATCGATCTTGGGATCGATCTTGGGATCGATTTGTTTCTCCTCGTTCTTGACGAGAGGAGGCACAGGACCATTTTGAGCCACGGGAGATTTGGGGATAGATTTCGGCTTGTCCGAAGAAGTCAGAAACAGATACCCGCCCGCGCCGGAGGCCAGGAGCACTGGAACCAGGATGGCCGTGAAGAGTACCCATCGCTTCTTCTTGGGCTGTTGCTTTGCCGCCTTCTGCTTTTTCGGCTCGTTCTTCGTCTTTACGCCGTCGCGCCCCCATCCCTCGTCCTCCTCGCTCTCGTCTTCCTCGTCCTCGACCGCACCCTGGGTGCCCTCGTCGGACTGCCGTTTTTTCTTCTTCCCCTTGATCCGAGGGTTATCCTCGTCCTCGGTCTCGTCCGCTTCGGCTACTCCTGACGGCCCTACTCGCATTCCCTTCGGCCTCGAGGTGATCCCCTGTTCGGGCCCGACCGCCGCCTGGATCCCGTCGGCGAGGGAAGGAATCCCGCCGGGGGCGAGCGTGGTGATGGCGGTTTCGCTCGTGGCGGATCCGTTGGTGCTACTGAGTTGAATCGTCCCCCGCGTCACGCGGAACGTCTGGGCACAGCGGAGGCAATTCACCTCGTAATCCTGAACGAATGGGGCGGAGTTGTTGTGTTGCTTCCCGCAATTGACACATCGGTAGGTGAACATCGGCTTCCTCGTCACAACATTGGTATCGTAACACGTCGAGTGACACCGTCGGCTCCGCATGTCAACGGAGAAGCAAGCGGGCAACGCCCACGAATAACCCAGTGGCCACCACACAGGCCACGGCCCGCGCCAGCGGTCCGAGGGCAAGCCCCCGCAGACGGGCGGCGGAGGCCGCCAGTGGCAAGGCCAGTCCGGAGAGGCATCCCCCCATCACGCCCAGGAACACGGTAACACCGAGCCACGTCACGACCGGGCTGCCCTGGGCCAGTGCCACGCAAGCCGCCAGCCCCCCCCCGGCACCGCCCACACATGCCCCGAATAGCAGGATCCGCAAATAAGTGCCGGCACGTCCACCCCGCCGGAGAGCCAGCCCCGACAGCACGCACGCCTGGAGGGCCGCCCCTTCCGCCATGCCGATGACCAGAGGGAGGAACGGGGCCAGCAAAACCACCTGCTTCGGTGGCAGCATGCCTACGCCGAATGCCAGTGCCGCGAGACAGCCACTCGCCAGCGTTATCAGCATCCATGAACCGCTCCCGAGGAATCCCTTCAGTGTGTAAGGTGTCTCACTGCCGATGCCAGTGACATCGAAGAGGAGGCCGTCCGCCGGGGCGGTCGCCACTGCGGAGACCGGTGCCTGGGTTTTCGCGCGGTCCTGGGATACCGGCACTGGCATCGATGTCAGTGCCCCCGGCAGCAACTTCCCGGCGGCGCGCGCCTCCTCGACCAACCGCTGTCGCAACGGGGCCGGGATCTGGTGTTCCAGGTAGTAGCCTTGGTACGACGCCCGGCGGGACTCGTCCGGGCAGGACCGGATCGCCTCGAGCCAGCCTGCCAGGCGCTTCTCGTGGTCCTCGAACCACGATGCGTCCGGGTAGGAACTGTGGAAGAAGCCGGCGAAATCGCCCAGCCCCTCGGCATCCAACTCCCGATCCTTCAGGAATCGCTCGAAGTACCGGCGTGCCAGATCGACCGGGTCCAGACCCAACCGCAGGTAGGCGTCGATGATCGGTTGCCTGTCCGCCACGGGGACGGCGACGGCGGCCACGAAGTGTTCGCGGAGCAGACTCCAGTCGGCGATCAGCCCCGCCGTCTTCGAGGGCATCGCCGGGCCTGCCCAATTCCTGGCGGTCACGAGCATCTCCAGGTGTGCCCGCTGGTCGGCGTTCCCCATCAGGAGGTCGGGATCGATGCGCCGACAGAAGCGGCCCCAGACGGGGTCCATTTCCTCACCCAGCTCCAGCAGGATCTCGCCGAGCCGGGCGAAGTGGCCGTCACGCCTCCAGAAGTCCGACCACGCCGGGGAGTAGACCTTCAACTCGTCCAACAGCCATGCCAGGGTGCCGGGCCGGAACGTACAGCGGGTCAGCAACGAACGGCTCAACAGCAAGGCACCCGGCCCCTGTGCGGGACTCAGCAGGGGGCCGAGAACCTCCCGGCGCTGGCCCTCGTCCTTGATGAACTCGAGTTGCGCCCAGAAGGCGCGAAGCAGATCGTCGCTGCCACCCAATAAACGCTGAATGGCTTCGGCCTGAGAACCCTCGTTGAGCAGACCGTAGCTGATCGCCCAGGAGAACCACTCCGGGGGGACGCCCGAGGAGCCGAGTTCCTTCAGCTCTTCCGACGTGCAACCGCGGAGTAGCGCGTGGAGGGAGACCCGTTGGTAGAGCGGGGGCAACTGCAACCCGCTCAGTTCCCCCAGGAGGGTGACACGCAGTCCGGGCGGGAACGGCATCGGGGGGAGGATCCGCTGCAAGGAGTCGCGCAAGCGGGACGGGTTCGCGCGGATGGCGGCCTTCAACAGTCGCCAGGGCGACCGCCAATCGGCTCCGGGTCCGCCCTGGAGCGCCTGGGCTATCTGCTGTTCCAGTTGCAGGAGTTCGCTTTCGGGGAGGAGGTCGGCGAGTTCGTCCCTCAGTTTGGGGTCGGCCAGGTCGGCGTTCAGCAGCACGGACCGGACCTTGTCCCGGTGTTGGGCCAGCAGGGCCGGCCCGTCCGTACAGCGTTTAAGGGCGACGAGATCGACGGAATCGGCGCGGCCCGTCACCAGGCGCTGCGTCAGCCGCGCCGCCTGGAACGCCTGCTTCACCGATACCAGCGGCCCGGTCGCCTCCCCCACGAGGGCGTAAACCCGGTCGAGGGTCTTCCAGTCCCCACGGGTCGCCATCTCGATCCACTCGGTGACGACCGGCCCCCCCGCCTCGAGAAGTTCCGGCGAGGCTCGCCGGGTCACGGTGTCGAGTGCGAAGCCTCGCGTGCCGAAGAACGAGTCCTCCAGTTCCTTGGACGGGTCGGCGGGCCAGGTGCCTACCACCTGCGCCAGCCGATACGACGGCAGGGCACGGGCGTTCTCGTAGGTGGAGAACGTGAGCCCAGCGACCAGGGGCGGCGGCAAGATCCGCACGGCGGCGTACAGCAGCAGGGCGGACAACGCCGGCTCGGCCCGTAGGTAGAAACGACACCGTGCGGAGCCGGGGCGTGCCTGCATCGCCGTCAGGCAGCCGCGCAACGCCAGTCCGAGTAATTCACGTCGCGCGGAGGGGTCGTCGGCCAAACGCGCGGGGCAGAAGGGTGCGGCGGCCCCTAGTTCGCGGCGCGACGACGCCTGGAGGAACGTCGTAACCGCCTGATCGTTCAGGGTGCCTTGGCCGGGGAGTTCGGCGAGGGGGGGCAAGTCCGGCCCCGCGCCGGGGGAGCTTCGGGTGTCCCATTCGGGGGATCCCCAGGTCGCCAGGGCGTCACGCGGCGACAATGCCGGGCGCAACACGACGTGGGAGAAGAAGTTGTTGACACGTCCCCTCGCGTCCGGGGGAAGGGGGACGGAGTGGATCAGGGCGGTCTGACCGCCGGGGACGCGAACGAGGGCCAGTCGCGGCAGGGCGTCTATCGGTTGGTCCGACTCGGGGTGCCAGCGATCGGGCAGCTCGTAGGGCGGATACTCGTGGACGAAGCGGAGTACCAGGGGGTCGCGCGTCGAGCCGGCCCGGATGGTGAAGCCCGCTTCGGGAAAGAAGCCCTCCCCGTAGAGGCAATAGGTGACGTGGAACTGGTGTATCGCTGCGGAGTTCGCCGTTATCGACGGCGTCCCTGGCATGGTCATGAGCATGAAAAAACGTCCTCATCTGAGGATGAATCAGGTCGGGTGGATGACGCTTAGCGAGGCTTCTATTCCCCCGGCCCGGAAGAAGATCACCCGAAGTCGCTGGTCCGACCCCACCCCCCAGCCC
>JANXSH010000486.1 GCA_025356615.1 Planctomycetia bacterium
GTCGTCGATAAGTTCGCGGTCGCCCACGGCTACGACCTGGTCTTCCACTACAACGACGTGATTACCAAGGAGGAGTACTGGAGTCCGTCGAACATCGCCCGCAAGATGCAGGCGGGAGCCGCAATGCCGATGTACATGAGCGGCACCGTCGATATCAGCGAATACATCCTGAAGACGATCAACGCCGGCACCAGCGGCGGCACGACGACTCCCGCCGCAGGCTCGGGCACCAACACCGGCACCCGCCCTGCGGGCAAGTAAACCGTCTGCGGATCGTCCTCCCCTCGGTCGGTCGCGTCCCGCGACCGACCGGGTTCTTTTCGTCCCTTGCCCACACCACCCTGGAATCGAGGCCATCGTGAGAAGGCATAGCTACCGTCCCCAACGCACGCTCCTCCGCGCCGCAGAAGTCACGGGAGTCGGCTTCCTGACCGGGAGCGAGGTGCGTCTGCGATTCTTGCCGGCCCCGCCGTCCAGCGGGGTCGTATTCGTGCGCGCCGACCTGCCGGGCCGACCCCGATTGCCCGCCCACGTCAGCCAGGTTACGGGCACCCAGCGGCGGACGACCCTGGGCCGCGCGCCGATCCAGGTCAGCCTCGTCGAACACGTCCTCGCCGCCCTCGCCGGACTTCGCATCGACAATTGCCTCGTCGAACTCGACGCGCCCGAGCCGCCGGGCCTCGACGGCTCCGCCGCAGGGTTCGTCCGCGCCTTATCCGAGGCCGGGGTCCAGCAGCAATCCGCGCGGCGCGGCGTCTGGTGCGTCGAGGAGCCGATCACCGTCTCCGACGGCAACGCCACGCTGACGCTCCACCCGCCGCTCCAAGAATCGGGCACGTCGCTCACGATGAGCTACTTCCTCGACTACGGTCGGCTCTCGCCGATCCTCCGTCAGGTCCACACCCAGACGATCACGCCGGGCACTTTCATGCGCGGACTGGCGAGTTGCCGGACGTTCCTGCTCGAGGCCGAGGCCGACGCGCTCCGCCGACAGGGGCTTGGCCGATCGACTACGACATCGGACCTCATCGTCTTCGGCGACCGAGGCCCGATCGGCAACGAACTGCGGTTCGCCAACGAGCCGGCCCGCCACAAGGTTCTCGACATGGTCGGCGACCTGTCGCTCATCGGGGCCGACCTGTGCGGGCACGTCATCGCCTGCCGATCGGGACACCCCCTGAACGTCGAACTGGCCCGCGCGATCCATCAACAGTTAGTCGGTGCCCTGAGTCGATTGGTCGCCGCCTGAATCGGATCACCGCGCCCCGAAGGAAAGGATTCCCCATGACTCCCCTCCCCGTTGCCGTCGTCGGCGTGGGCCATCTGGGCAAGGAACACGCCCGCATCCTCTCGTCGATGCCCGATGTCCGGCTCGTGGCGGTCGTCGATCCCAATTTGTCGCAAGCCGAAGGCGTCGCGATGCGGTGCAACACCCGCGCGGCCGGCGACTACCGGGCGATCCTCGGCTCGATCAAGGGGGCGGTCGTCGCCGCCCCGACGTGCCACCACCACGCCGTCGCGCGAGACCTCCTCCAGCACGGCGTCGGACTGCTCGTCGAGAAGCCCCTCGCCAGCAGTTCGGAGCAGGCGCGTGACCTCGTCGCCCTCGCGAAGGCCAATCGAGCTACGCTCCAGGTCGGACACATCGAGCGATTCAACCCCGCCTTCGAAGAACTCCGCAGTCGCCACCTCGCACCGCGCTACATCGTCAGCGAGCGCTACAGCGGCTTCTCGGGGCGATCGACCGATGTCGGGGTCGTACTCGACCTGATGATCCACGACATCGACCTGGTTCTGTCGCTCGTACAGTCCCCGGTCGCCAGCGTCGAAGCGATGGGCGTCTCGATCCTCGGCGGCAACGAGGACATGGTGCAGGCGCGGGTCCGCTTCGAGAACGGCTGCGTCGCGGATCTGACCGCGAGCCGGGTCCACCCCGAGCCGCTGCGTCGGATGCGCGTCTGGGGCGCGGAAGGCTACGCGGGGGTCGATTTCGCGAAGCGCACCCTGAACCTGATGCAGCCGGGCGAACACCTCCGCCAGGGTCGGATCGACACGCGACGACTCGACCCGGCGACGATCATGAGCCTGAAAACCGAGCTTTTCGGAAGGCACGTCCACACCACCGAGGTCGATTGCAGCACGCGACACGACCGAGACCAACTGACTCGCGAACTCGACGATTTCGTCGGCTGCCTGCGCACGGGGGACGCGCCCCGCGTCGGCGGCGAGGCCGGGGCGGAGGCGCTCGAGTTGGCGTCTCGCATCCTCACGAGCCTCGGGGCGCACCAGTGGGAAGGCATGATAAACGGCGCGGTGGGGCCGCACCAGTTCCCGACGATCGCGGGCCGACTGTTCGCGCCGGCCGAGCGCGGGATCCAGGAAGCGGCGTAAGAGAATGGGACACGGATGGGACGGATGAAGCGGATGAATACGGATCAGACAAGAGAATCAACTCTTCTGATCCGTATTCATC
>JANXSH010000494.1 GCA_025356615.1 Planctomycetia bacterium
TCCCCGGAGACGGCCCGCGCTCCGTCGGGTTCGACATCGCCATCGACACGGGCTCCGGCGAGCGACGGCGGCACTTCTCGCTCGAATACTTCCGCACCACGATGCGGCGGCACGGTGCCGGCCTCGCCGTCGCGGGCCGGATCGCGCCAAATGCCACGGTCGCATTTCGCCTCGCGGCGTTCGCAGAGCAACCGCTCCCGAAGAAGTCCGGCTGGACGATGGACCTCGAGGAGGAACCTTCGCGGATTACAATTCACAAGGGCAACCTCGCAGCGCACGGCCCGCGCGAGGAGTGGGACGGGCCGACGGCGGACGACTTTCGCGTCCTGATCCCGCGCCACGTCATCGACGAATCGATCGCCGAGGCGCGTGCCCTGCCGGACCGCGAAATCGGCGGATCGCTGCTGGGCCACCTGCGACGCGACGAGGAATCGGGCGAACTCTATCTGGAGGTGACGTGTCTGGTCCCCTGCGAACAGACGCGGGCGACCGCGATCAGCGTGACGTTCACGCATGACACCTGGGCGCGCGTCCGCGAGGTTGCGAACTACCGGGGCGAGGACGAACTCATCGTCGGTTGGGTGCATTCGCACCCGTTCCGCGTCTGCGCCGAGTGCCCCTCGCCGGTGCCGAGGGAGTGCCAGGCGAAGGTGCTGTTCTACTCCACGGACGACGAGTTCCTCATGGAGTCCACCTTCCCGCGACCGTTCATGGTCGGCCTCCTCGTGGCGGTCGAGCCGCGCCTGGAGTCGGCCCTGGGGCACGCGCCGGTGAAGCTGTTCGGGTGGCGTGACGGCGTGATCGTGCCGCGCGGGTTCGAGGTGATCGAGGGGTAGACCCTCCCCGTTGAGAGAAAGGGTGAAGTCGGTGAGAGGCCGACCCCACCCCCCAACCCCCTCCCCTAAAGGGGAGGGGGAGCCAGACGGGGCTGCCTCCGGTCCCCCCTTCCTTTTAAAGAAGGGGTTAGGGGGTTAGGTCGAACGAGGCACACAGGAGACGCAGCCATGACTACCGCCACTCTCGAACAACCGCAAGCCCCGCCCCGGCTGGAGACGCTGGACGAGTACATCGCCTGGGTGGGCCAGCTAGTGGATGAGGGCGACGACCTCCAGCCGCTCGTCAACATGCTCCTTACGGAGAAGTTCGAGACGCGCGCCGCGATGGAGCAGATCCGCGAGCATCACGAGGAGATGCGCGAATACATCGAAATCCTGTGCATGCCCGAACAGCACCCCGTCGTCATCACCGCCGTCCACACCTCGCCACGCCTCAGCGTCGAAGTCGCAGGCGGCGTCGGTCGGCTGCGCGTCAGCGTTCATCCCGAGGTCGATCGCGGGTCGCTGAAGGTCGGCGCGCGCGGGCTGTTGTCGCAGAAGAAGAACTGCCTCCTCGCGGTCTACGAAGTGGGTACGCACTACGCCGATGTCGGCACGTTCGAGGAGATGCTACCCGGCGGCAAGCGGCTACTCGTGCGCCACCAGGAGCAACTCATCGCCGTCGGCGTCGCCGAGTCGATGCGCGGCGTGGAGATGAAGAAGGGCGACCTCGTCGGGTTCGACCGCGAAGGCTCGCGCTTGGCTTTCAGCCGGGTCGAGCAGCCGGGCCGACAGGATCTCTTCTTCGAGAAGACGCCGCCGGACCGCTTCGACGAACTTGGCGGCCTCGACGCGGAGATTCGCGTCCTCCGCCAGGCGGTCGAGTTCGGCCTGCGCCACCCCGAGGTAGCGGCGAAGTACGGCCTGAAGGCGAAGCGCGGCATCCTGCTCGAAGGCCCACCGGGCAACGGCAAGACGAAGCTGGCGCGGTGCGTCGCTCGGCTCGTCGCCGACCTCGTGCCGGGCGGCGAGTGCCACTTCATGGCCATCGCCGGGTCGAGCGACTACTCGATGTGGCTCGGCCAGAGCGAGCAGAAGCTCATCGCGCGGTTCGACGCCGCCCGCGACCTGGCGACGCGCAGCAAGGTTCCCGTCGTCATGTTCTTCGACGAGATCGACGCCATCGGTCGTCGGCGTGGCAGCGACATGGGTTCGGGGGCACCCGATCGCATCCTGGCTACGCTGCTCGCGCAGCTCGACGGCATCAATCAGGTGCCCGGCCTGATCGTCATCGGCGCGACCAACCGCGCCGACATCCTCGACCCCGGCCTCGTCCGCGCGGGCCGGCTCGGCGACATCAAGGTACGCATCCCGTCGCCCAACCGCGCCGGAGCGGGGGCGATCCTGCGCGGCTACCTGAAGCGTCTACCGTTGGCGGAGGAGGTCGAGTTGCTCGTCGGCACGATGCTCGGCCAGCTCTTTGCGGCGCAGGGTGTCTTCGCCGAAGTGGCGCGCGTGACGCTCCGCGATGGCAGCCGAGTCGTCGTCCGAGGCCGCGACCTCGTGAGCGGGGCGCTGTTGGAGAACGTCGTCCGGCTGGCGGCCGAACTCGCCGCCGATCGCGCCGCGCAGGGCGACGACACGGGCGTCTCGGAAGACGACCTGACGCACAGCCTCGACCGCGAAATGCGCGGCATGGCGAACCTGCTGACGGCGGGGAACATCCGAGGGTATGTGACCCGCCTCCCCGCCGACCGCGACCCGATCGGCGTCGAAATACTGATCTAACCACAGAGTCACAGAGGACACAGAGAAAAGCACAGAATGAAGAGAGATTAAAGGCATTAACTATGTCTTCCTGTCTGTGTATTTCTCTGTGCCCTCTGTGACTCTGTGGTTAGCT
>JANXSH010000496.1 GCA_025356615.1 Planctomycetia bacterium
AAGTACGCCGCCCTGATCTGCCTCGGCGCGGTGATCCGGGGCGAGACGAGCCACTACGACCACGTCGCCGGGGAGGCCGCCGGTGGTGTCGCGCGGGCGTCGCTCTCGAGCGGAATCCCTGTGATCTTTGGCGTCCTGACCTGCGAGACCCTTGACCAGGCGATCAACCGCGCCGGCGGCAAGGCGGGCAACAAAGGCTTCGAGGCCGCGCTTGCGGCGATCGAGATGGTCAACCTGCTGCGGAAGTTGCCCTGACTGAAAATGAGGGCCTGGTTCGAGCCAGGGTAACACTCTGTCGGTAAATAATCGTCTAACCCTTTGTAGACATCTATACGAGAGACGGGTCGGAGAATAGGAAGGAGAGGATGCCCCTCGAAGCGACGATCCAAGTCTGCGACCCGATTCGCGTTCCGGCGGACTCCCGTCCGGCCCAGAGAGGCGCTGACTCTTGGATGAGGAGGTGAACCCTTCGCTCCAAGCTTGGCGCGAAGCGGTTTCCCCCCTGCGCGCTCCTGGGTTGGACGATTATTTACCCACGCGCTGCCCGATCTTGCCACATCTCCTTCCCACTGGGTGAGTTCGGTCGAATCGCGGCGTGGTGCCCGGCATCGGCAGCCGGAAAATCCCGACGGGCGTATCGGCTCACATCTCTATATCCAGACAGGAGATGCGGCGATTCGACCGCATACGTCCTGTCCGCGATGGCTTTGGCTTGGAAAAATCGGGGCGGATCTTGTCCTGGTTGGCGCAATCCTTGCGATAGTATCTGTGGCGGCGTACTTCGCTGTCCTGCATTTCGGCCAGCTCGAGGAGACATGGTCATGCCAAACCGAATGGTTCTCAGGGCGCTGACGGGCGACTTGCGCGGGCAAGAGTTCGCCGTCAACGGCCCTGCTCACTGGATAATCGGTCGATCGCGGAGTTGCTCGCTGCGCCTGCCGGGCGACGCAACGGTATCACGCCAACACTGCCTGATCGAGATGGACCCCCGTGGGGTCTGGGTCCAGGATCTCGGCAGCCTTAACGGGACGCTCATCAACGGCAACAAGATCAGCCGCGCCAAGGATCGGCCCGATCAGGACACGACCTACGTCCAGACATCCCGCCAGGAACTCAACGACGGCGACGAGTTGCGCATCTGCAACAACGTCTTCGCGGTCTGCCTCCATGAGGAACCCGCCCTCGACTGCAAGGGCACGATGCGGGCCACCGAATCGTCCCACGAGTTCGACCTCTCCCAGGGTGCATGAGCCATTCTCCGCCGGGCGGCACCCATCCTGACGGGTGGTGCCGCCCTTTCCCTTCGCTCCTCCGCGACCTACAACACCCTCCTACCTGTCGCCTCCTGCTCGATATCGAGGGTGTGATGTCCGACAACCCCGCCGACCGCTGGATCGCCGATCGCATGGCGGCGATCGAATCCTCCGGCATTCGCCGCATCTTCGAACTCTCGAAATCACTGAAGGATCCGATCAACCTCAGCATCGGACAGCCGGACTTCGATGTGCCGGAGCCGATCAAAGCCGCCGCGTGTGCCGCGATCCAGCAGGGCCGAAACGTCTACACTCTGACGCAGGGCATCCCCGAGTTGCGCCAGAAACTACGCGACCGCATCCGGGCCGAGTACCCCACCCACGAGCGCGAGGTGATGGGCACGAGCGGTACGAGCGGCGCGCTCGTCCTGTCGCTCCTGACGACGGTGAACCCCGGCGACGAGGTGATCCTCTTCGACCCATATTTCGTCATGTACCCCCACCTCGTCCGTTTCGCGGGCGGGGTGCCGGTGTTCATCAACACCTACCCCGATTTCGCCCTCGACATCGACCGGGTGAAGGCCGCGATCACGCCGCGCACCAAGGCCATCCTCGTCAACTCGCCGGCCAACCCGACGGGCCGCGTCGCCCCGGCGGGTGAACTGCGTGCCCTCGCCGAGTTGGCGGCGAAGCACGGCATCTTGCTCATCAGCGACGAAATCTATCGCCTCTTCTGCTACGACGAGGCGTTCGTCAGCCCTGCGGCTTTCAGCGAGGACGTGCTGGTCATCGACGGCTTCTCGAAGTCGCACGCCATGACGGGTTGGCGGCTCGGCTTCGCGCACGGCCCGCGCCGACTCATCGACGAGATGAGCAAGCTGCAACAATATACTTTCGTCTGTGCGCCGAGCATGGTCCAGTACGCGGCCCTGACCGCGATGGATGTCGTGATGGACGAACACATCGACGCCTACCGGCGGAAGCGCGACCTGATCCACGACGGCATCGCCGCGACTTACGGAGTGACGCGACCCGGCGGGGCGTTCTACCTGTTCCCCGAAGCGCCCGCAGGCGGCACGGCCTTCGTCGAGAGGGCCATCGCCCAGGGACTCCTCATCATCCCAGGCAACGTCTTCAGCCGACGGGACACGCACTTCCGCCTCAGCTTCGCGGCGGACGACCGCACGCTAACGCGCGGCGTCGAGATGCTGCGGAAACTGGCGTAGGGTCGAGTCAAGGGTTTGGAGGGACGACGCGCTCCTCGTCGCCCTGCCCCCCGCCGTCCCGATGCTCCCGAACCCCGCGACCCCAATGCTCCGCGGACCACGACGAGACGGCACCGACGGCGGGCGCGGCTCGCTGGGCTTTCGTGACCAGGAGGACGACGCCCATCGACGCGAGGCACAGGAGGCCGTATAGCACCATTCCGACGACGAGCAGCAGTTTGGCCCCCTCCTGGAGGTTCGACGGCCCCGAATCGTCTATCGCGCCCATCGCGTCGGCGATCCCGCCGACGACGGGCGTGGTCAGCCAGAGTGCCCACCACAGGGGGACGAGTGGACTGCCGGGCTGGACGTTCCAATTCGCCGGACTGCGGCTGGCCTTCAACAGGTCTCTCATCGCCTGGTAGGGGTGGAAGAGGTTCAGGATGGGGATGAAGAAGCAGCCGACCGCCCAGCCCGGCGTCAACGGCAGGCCCTCCGCGCCGAGGGCGCGGACGTTCCGATTCGCGCGAACGATCCACACCCCGAAGCAGACCGCAGTGAGGAGTTGGACCGAGAGCGCGATGAAGGCGATGAGGTCTCGTTGGGCGTCGTCCAACCCCCCTCCTGTTGGCGAATAAGTGCTGCGGTTCGGTAGGGCGAGGTCTATCGCCAGCGATGAGGCGCTGAACAAGTTTGCGACCGCGCCGAGGCCCAGCAGAGAGACGAGTACCCAGGTCAACCCGGAGAGTGGACGATACACATAGGTGTCACTCATTGCCCTTGGTCCCCTTGGCGTCCACGGTCTCTGCGGGCACACCGACGACATGCCTGTAAACATCTTCCGAGTCGGGCTGCGCCTTTTCAAGACTGGCCGAGACCTGGTACTCTCGCAGTTTCGCCAGGGGTAGAACGTGTCGCGCCCGTAGACGCCGCCATGCCACTTCGGCAGGATCACCATCATCCCGGCAACGTCTTCAGCCGACGGGACACGCACTTCCGCCTCAGCTTCGCGGCGGACGACCGCACGCCGACGCGCGGAGTCGAGATGCTGCGAAGGCTGTCATGAGACACGGACACGGCTGATTAGCCCGAAGTCGATTAGCCGCAATACCGTTGAACGAAGGAGGTAGGGTGGGTCGAGCGGAGCGAG
>JANXSH010000499.1 GCA_025356615.1 Planctomycetia bacterium
AGGCCTGGGTGTACTGGAAATCGGAGACGCCGAGGGTAGAATGAGTCATGGTCGCACGGTGGTTGTGAGGTAGGTCGTAGTAACCCTATTCCTATCAACCACCTGCGGCTTTTTCACTCCCGCTTAACTTCGAGGCATTGACCGTAAGCCGGGGGGCGTAAAAGGGTGGGCCGCGCGTGGGCCGCTACCTAAGCCCGTGCCAGCAAACGCGGCGACGCCGCCCGCGAAGGGCGCGAAGGTCGCCTCGCCGAAGGTGTACGCGGCGTTCGTGGTGTCCGGTGTGGCGCGTTGAATCTGTCTGCGAAGACCTCACCCCCCCTCTCCCGCAGGGCACAGGTATCTACACGAGAGAAAAGGTGAAGTCTCCCAGCGTCTGACCCCACCCCCCCAGCCCCCTCCCCTTTAGGGGAGGGGGAGCCGGAGGCATGTCTAACGGCATCACGTCTCCCTCTGCTCCGGTCTGGCTCCCCCTCCCCTTTAGGGGAGGGGGCTGGGGGGTGGGGTCGGTCTTTCACCGGCTTCACCTTTCCTTTGTGTAGATACCAGTGCCCGCAGGAGAGGGGGGAGCAAGACCAGTCCGCCTCCTACGACTCGCTCGCCTGGAGCGTCGCGTTCAGCGCCTTCGCGATGCGCTCCTTGCTCTCTTGCAAGTGCGCCCGGCTCGTGTCGTCGAGCGCCACGTTCCCGTTCGCCAGGAGGGCGTCGATCCGCTTCGCGATGTCGCGCAGGTGCAGGCGGGCGAGGCTCCGGGCGTCGGCGGGGGCCGACGAGCCGGTCAGGACCATCTGGATCAGGTTCTTGAGATACTCGCGCTGCAAGTTGCGCTTCACGATGCCCAGTTCGATCTTCTTCTTGTCGGCACCGTCGTTCCAGATGCCGTCGGTCAGGCCGCGGAACAACTCGCTCAGCTCGAACGGCTTCACCTTCTGGTCCTTGTCGTGCTTCAGCGAGTTGTTCTGGATGCGGGAGAGCGTGCTGCCGTCCAGGGCGTGTTCCAGGACCACCCTCTGGATCGCGAGGACGCGCTCGTGGACGGGATACTCGACGGAGGTGCTCATGCTGTTGTAGTTGCCCCAGTGCATCCAGCGGTCCGTCGCCAGTCGGCGCAGGAGCTTCGGCGAGAACTGGAACGGCTTGTCCGTCAGGATGTGGGCCTGGAGGAAGGCGAGCGCCGCCCGCTGTTTCTCGGGAGGGACGACGACGAGCGGGTCGCGGCCGTTGGGATCCCCCACATGGTCGCGGTGCATCGACACGCCGCCGATGAACTTGCTGATGAGGAACGTGCCGTTGCCGTACTCCCGCAACAGCGTCGCGAACGCCTGGCGCGTCTTCTGGTAGCCGTCGCCCTTGTCGGCCCCCTTGTCGGCCAGCTTGAGGAGCAGTTCCTCGGCGAGGAGGATGCGGTCCTGGGCGAACTTCATCGGATCGGCCCCGAGATCCCAAGTGTTGACATAGGGGTCGCTCGACGTGGCGAGATCCTCGTCCGTGGCGTAGTCGAGGCCCGGCGTCGCGCACTTCGTGGCGATCTTCTTGAGTTCCTCGACCTCGCCCTCGGTCCCGCCGCTCAACGGGCGGTAGGCGTACTCGATGACCCAGTAGTCATACGGCCCGAGGGTCGTCGTGAAGTAGTCGCCCTGCTTGACGCCCTTCGGCGCGAGGTTCACCGGGGCGTAGTCCATGACGCTGCCGACGAGGCCACTCTTCCGGGTGATTTCGGTGTTGTGCAAGTCTTCGTTCTTCAACATCGTGCTGGCTTTGAAGTTGTGCCGCAGGCCGAGCGTGTGGCCGATCTCGTGCATGACCGTTTCCTTGATCGCCTGGCCGATCAGGTCTTCCGGGAGGATGCTCCCTCCGGTCGGGGGCGGGCCGGCGGCGTTGTCGCGGATCATGATGGCCATCGCGAGCAGGTTCAGCTCGCGCTTGAGGCAGGGGCCACACTCGCACAGGCCGTTCGAGATCGCCTTGGCGCGCGCCTTACTGAACGGGTCGAGTTTCTTGCCGGGCCGAACGTCCCAGTTGTCGTCGTCGTTGCCGCCCGACATGTCGAGAGCGGACAGGCCCATGCCCTTCTGCTGGGCGCGGATCGGACTGATGTCGTTGGCGGACGCCGAGCCGCCGAAGACCGAGG
>JANXSH010000503.1 GCA_025356615.1 Planctomycetia bacterium
GTCGGCCCAGTTGCGACAGTTCAGCCTGAAGGGAACCACCCTCACCGAAGAGCCTCCCATCAAAGGGACGAACCTATACAACTACCTCGTCGTCCCGACCGCCGACGGGACCCGCCTCGTGACGCGCGGGGGCGACGGCAAGCTGGTCATCCTGGACATCGCCACCGGCAAACGCCTCTACGAGTGGGCGTTCAACGAACAGCTCGGCGGCGTCGCGATCACGACCGACGGCCGGCACGTCGCCGTCGGGCTTGCGACGGGCGTGATCTACGTCCTCCGCATCGACCCGGCGAAGAAGCCGGGGTGAGGACGCGAAACGCCGACATCCGATCCGTGGATGCCGGCGCTGCGATCCGTCTGCGATCTCGGCGGATCAGGAAACGAACTCCGTGAGCGAGGAAGTGGCACCCAGGAAGTTCTGATCGCCGCTGTAGACGGCGGAGATCGAATGGCTCCCTCGGGATAGCGTCGAGATGGTGAACGTGGCCTGATAGCTGTTCCCGACGTGGCTCAGAGAAATCGTTGCCAACAAGGTGTTTCCGTCATAGAAGGCGATCGTTCCGGTCGGTGCAAATCCCTGCGACGACGGGTAGATCGTGGCGGTGAAGGTCACGGCCGTGCCGAACAGCACCGAGGGGTTGCTCGACGCGAGCATCTCCGTGACGGTCCCGATGTGGACCGTCTCGGTGAGGGCCGTCGAGGTGCTGCCGGTGTAGGTGGCAGACCCACTGTAGACTGCCGTGAGCGAGTGGCCGCCGACGGAAAGGGTTGCGATGCTGAGAACGGCCTGCGTGCCACTCGTCCCCGTGGTGAGGGCGACGGAACCCAACGACACGTTGCCGTCCATGAAGGTGACGGTCCCCGTGGGCGTGCCGCCGAAGCTGGAGGGGCTGACCGTCGCGGTCAAGGTGATCGCCTGCCCGGCGAACGAGTTCGAGGTGTTGGCGGTGAGGGTCGTCGTGGTGGTGGCCATCGCGACGAAGCCGGCGTCGAGGGTCGCCAATGGGTTGGCCGAAGTCAGCGTGCCGGAGGCGAGGCCCGTCGTCGGGGCGAAGTCGCTGTCCAGCGTGGGGTCGGTGCCCTGGTGGTAGCCGGTAAATGTCGAGCCGGATGGCGTGGATACCGACACGGAGTAGTTGCCCAGAGCAACCCCTGTGAAGGAGTAGTAGCCGAGGGAATCGGTCTGGGTCGTGAAGACCACGGAGTTGGCATCGGTGAGGCGAATTTGGACACCGGAGCGGCTGGCTTCGCCAGCGTCCTGGATTCCGTTGGCGTTGACATCTTGCCACGCCCGACCGACGACGGTGCCTGATGTGCTGCCAGGCTGCGACGGATCTGGCACGATCGGGGCCGTGAGGAGTCCGATGTTGGCGAGGAGGTCGGGGCCGTTCGACGAGACGACGAGTGGGGCGCTCATGCCCGTGGCGGGATCGACATTGCTGTAGAGAGTCGGGTCGCTGCCCTGCTGGAAGGCGGTGAAAGCCGAGCCGGACGGCAACAGCGCGGTGAGCGAGTACGTTCCGGGAAGGGCGTACAGCGTGTAGTTGCCGTTCGCATCCGTCCAGGTGTTGGTGACGATGGCTCCGGTGGTGTCGTAGAGGTCCACCTCGACTCCAGTAACGCGCGACTCGACCGAATCTCGGACCCCGTTGCCGTTGCCATCGGCCCACACCACACCCTTGATTTGCTTCGCGCCGGGCGGAATGGGCGGTGGCGGAACCGGTGGAGCCGGGGGCCGCAGCGGAATCAGCGGGCGTTGTGCGATGATGACATCGTGATGCGTCGGGAAGGCCAGAACCTGGGTGATGCCAGTCCACAAGGGGCCGGGACCAGCCGGCCAAATAGCCGCGTTAGCATTCCACCCGGAGAACTCCCCGACCTGATTCACATCCCTCAAGAACACTTTCTGGCCCACCGCAGGGTAGTTCGCGGTATCGACGAGGAACCTGATGATCCCGCCGGTATTCGCGTTCACGCCATCGCCCATCGTGACCGTTCCACCGGGTAGACCCGGCGCTGGCGCGGTCACATTCACGACCGAGGTATCGGCCTGATTCATACGGACGTAGAGGGTGGAATTCTTGCCCAGGATGAGATTGCCCCTCACGGCAAATTGCGAAGGGGAGGGGGTTTGATTGGGTAGGCTCGTCTTCTCGGCGCTCAGAACGCCCGCATCGATTTGGAGGGTGCCTTGAAATTCGGCAGCATCCGTAGTGAAGGTGCCTGCCGTGACTTGATAGGTGCTAGCCTTCAAGGTTGTAGTGGAATCCAGAACGGTAAGCCCACCACCTTGGACGGCGGTCGAGTTGAACTTGACGCCACCCTGCTTGACATAAAACGTGCCGCTGCTGACGAACGGCGTGAAGATAGTCAGATCACCGCCAGCGGCCGTTTTCGTGAAAGTGCCGTCGTTTGTGAACTTAGGATTCACCCCCCACGGCACCGAGGTTCATGTTCCCCTGGACATCGAAGGTGCCCCCTGCGTTGACGATGAGCCGATTCACGCCGATGTTTCCGCTCTTCCAGGTGACATTCCCCGCGATAAGCAAAAAATCGTTGAACTGATTATTGCCGGCGCTGGAGAAGATCGCTTGGACGCCGCTGGCGAAGGCCACTGTTGGAGTTACCCCTACAGCCGCGTCCCAGGACACCGTGGCGGCTCCACCCGCCGGATCGACCCGCAGCACTGGGTTGAAATTATTGACCTTCGAGAATCCGCCTCCCGACGCATGTTCCTGCAAGTTTGCCGAGATGTCCATATCCGTTTGAAGGGCGATCACAGCCCCCCGCCCAGCCAGAGGACCCGCAGGCCCGAAGAGGCCGTAGCCAGGCGTCATCGTTACGGACTTGACCGCCGTGCCGAGGTTCCATATGCAATCGGCATTAGCACAAAAGGCGTTGAAGGCGACATCGTCTACGGCTGTGGGAATTGCGTTCGCCCGAACACCTGCCGGGGTACTCCAATTGAAGGGGTTATTCGCGAGGTTATTGAAGACCGGATTCCATACCAGGGTGGCAGGCATTACGCGCTGGCAGAGTTCTTCTAGGGAAGGTCGGAAGAATCGTGGCCGAACACACACTTGTTTCGGAAGTTTGGCTCGCTTCCTACGCGGTGCGACATCTGATGCGGCGGTTTCGACCGATGGGTCGGACTGCTCATGAGTTTTCTTGTTCATCCACCAAAGCATGACATCATTCCTCTGGGTTGAAAAACATTGCTCGGATTCACCGATACAAGGACGAGTCGATTACTTCTTCGCTTCCAGTACGGGTAAAGCGCTCCGAATCGACTTACGGAGGTAGGGATCCTCCGTATCGTCCTTTTCGATCTTTTTCAGGATGGGCCAATACTCCTTGCCGTCTCCTCTCAGGGAGTAGATGATTCTCATCACCGAGAAGCGAGATGCCCGACGCGCTTTGGGGTCACGCAAGATCGGCAAGACATCGGGAAGGATGACTTTCGCCTCTGGCCCGATTGCATCGTAGGTATTGAGGATTTGTTCTTGGAGGTCGTCTCGAGCCTCGGCATCTTTCACATCCTTGCAGGGAAACGCTTTTCGCAAAACAGGCAAGGCCACGGCTGCGTCCTTACCGAGATAAGCCAGTGCGCTCGTGGCGACGGACCGATCAACAGGTGACTTCGAGTCACGAACTCGTCCGATGAGGTAGCCGAGCAGTAAGGGGCGCTGCTCTTTGTCAAGCGTCGCGATCCCGCCAATTGAGTAAGAGGCGCACGTCCGTGTAAATTCGTTCGTGTGCATCTCTCCGGCACGGATCAAGGCTGCGTATGCGGGCCTGGCTTTCGTATATAAACTACCGAGCGACATAGCTGCATGACCGGAGACAGATTCCGTTCCCTTAGCGTCTACGCCAGGGTCAGGGTCGTCCAGCGCCTTCGCCAATGCCTTGACGAGTGCCGGCGAATCTGCGGCAAACGCGCCGGCCGCCTTTGCCGCCGAGACTCGCACCTTCGTCTCTTTGTCCCGAAGACCTTCCATGAGAATAGTTGCCACATCGGGCGGTTCTGCCGCCGAATGGCCTCGAAAATGAATGAGGAGAAACATCCCTAAGAGGGTGTCTGAAAAGTTAACTGGTCTGGACGCGCTGGCGATTATCGGAGAATACGGTCCTTGCGGCAAGAACATTCGTGAGTTTTCGCGGCAATGGGCGTAATCATGTGTGCAGGTGTGAACAAACGAGTCTA
>JANXSH010000524.1 GCA_025356615.1 Planctomycetia bacterium
ATAACGTCAGACCTCACCCCCCGCCCGCCCCCAAGAGAAGGGGGACCGGAGGCATGTCTGATAGCATCAAGTCTCCCCCAGGCTGGTCTGGCTCCCCCTCCCTTTTAGGGGAGGGGGCTGGGGGGTGGAGTCTTCGCCTCATCCCCAACTCACCCAGCCGCCCCCGTGTACAGCGCCTTCATCACGGTCCCGCGATTCAACTGCGTCGGCCGGCCCTGCCGGTCGGAGACTTCGCTCTCCGGGTTGACCCCCAGCGCATCGTACACCGTCGCGCCGAAGTCGTCGGGGGAGTAAGGCGCGGTGATCGGGTACGCGCCCATCTTGTCGGACTTGCCGATCACCTGCCCGCCGCGCACGCCACCACCGGCGAACAGGCCGAAGAAGCACGGTGCCCAGTGGTCCCGACCGTTGCCGACGATCTTCGGCGTCCTGCCGAACTCGCCCATCATGATGACCAGCGTCTCGTCGAGCATGCCGCGAACCTGGAGGTCGTCCAGCAGCGCGCTGACGCCCTGGTCGAGCGGCGGCAGGAGGTCGGACTTCAGGCGCTTGAAGTTGTCGCCGTGCGTGTCCCAGTTCTGCACGATACCCATGTTCGCCTGCACGACCGAGACGCCCGACTCGACGAGGCGGCGCGCCAGGAGGAGCGACTGGCCGAAGGCGTGTCGGCCATAACGGTCGCGGACCGCCGTCGGCTCGCGGTCGATCTCGAATGCCGGGGCGACCTTGCCGGAGGTTAGCACGGAGAACGCCAGATCCTGCTTCTCGGTCAGGCGTCGGCCGTCGGCCATCTCGGCGAGCGCCTTTTGCTGCCGATCGACCTGGGCGAGCAGGCCGCGCCGGCCGTTGAGGCGGGAAATTTCGATGCCCGGCGCGAGTCGCAGGCCGTCCATGCGGAAGTCGGGCTTGTTGGGGTCGCGCGTGAGTTGCCAGGGGTCGCGCTTCGGCCCGAGGAACCCGGCGTGCTGGCCGGGCCAGGTCAACGGCCCTTCCATCAAGAACGTCGGCAAGTTGACGCCGTTCGGCACGCCGTCGGCGCGCGGCGCGAGGTAGTCGAGGGCCGAGGCGTAGCTCGGCCAGTCGTCGCGTGAGGCGACCTTGTCGAAGAACGCCCCCGGCTGCATGTGGCCCGTGAGGACGTGATGCGTGGACACCAGGTGGTTGTTGTCCCGATGGGACATCGAGCGGACGACGGCGTACTTGTCGGCCCGCGCCGCGAGGCGCGGCAAGTGTTCGCCGACCCGAAGGCCCGGCACTTTCGTAGCGATGGTGCCGAACTCGCCGCGAATCTCTTTGGGGGCGTCCGGCTTGGGGTCGAACGTGTCGATGTGGCTCGGCGCGCCCGTAAGGAAGACGAAGATGACCGACTTCGCCTTGCCCGATCGCCGGATCCGATTCGCCTCCGTGGCGACGGCGTGCGGGCCAGGGAGCGAGGCGAGGCCGAGGCCCAGGAAGCCCGAATACCCGACCTGTAACCAAGACCGGCGCGTGAGCGTGCCCGCGTGCGACTCGGTGGGATGAGAGGATGCCAAGGTGGAGGCTCCCTTCCAGGGGTGAGGGTGGGGTGAAGGCGGGTCTATTGTATTAGAGCATATCGAATGGGCCGGGGGAAGGCATTTCTTTCCCGACAGCTTCATCGCGGAGAGCGGAGGTCGCCCATCGCGCGATTCACTCACTCGACTTGGTCTGCGGTTCCCCGTACTGTTCCTTGGGGGCTTCTCTTTGGTCCGTTGTGCCATTCGGAGGGTCGGCCATGCGTCGGCGTATCGTCATCACCGGGATGGGGGTCATCACCCCGCTGGGCCACACGGTCGAAGAACTCTTTCGCGCCCAGGTCGCCGGCGAGAGCGGCGTCGGGCCGATCACGCGGTTCGACGCCTCGACTTTTCCGACGAACTTCGCCGCCGAGGTACGCGGCTTCGACCTCGCCCGGTACGTCGGCAGGCCCGAGGTGTGGAAGCACGCTTGCGAGGCGAGCAAATTCGCCGGGGCCGCCTCCCGGATCGCGCTCGAGGACGCGGGACTGCTGGCCCCCGGACCGGAGCGCGAGCGGTTCGGCGTCTACATGGGCACGGGCGAGGCGACGCAAGAGGTGCAGATGCTCATGCGGTTGATCGCGAGATGTTACTCCCCGGAGACGCGCACGCTCGACCCCCTCGAGATGGGCCGACTCGGTGGCCCCGCCTACACGCCCGGCAAGCAGCACGAGCAAGAACTGCACCTGCTGACGGCCCACATCGCGGATCAATTCGACCTCCAGGGGCCGAACTTTAGTTGCCTGACGGCCTGCGCGGCCGGGACGCAGGCCATCGGCGAGGCGCTCGAGCTCATCCGCGCGGGCGATGCCGACCTGATGCTCGCGGGGGGTGCGCACAGCATGGTGTACCCTCTCGGCGTGACCGGGTTCAGCCTCCTCACCGCGCTGTCGAGACGCAACGACGCGCCGACGAAGGCATCCCGCCCCTTCGACCGGAGCCGGGACGGCTTCGTGATCGGCGAGGGGGCCGGCGTCCTCATCCTCGAGGAACTCGAGCACGCGCGAGCGCGCGGCGCGGCGATCCACGCCGAGTTGACGGGCTACGGCTCGACGGCGGACGCCTTCCGCGTCACCGACTCGCACCCCGAAGGGCGTGGCGCGATTTCGTGCATGCGGCTCGCGCTGACGGACGCCCGCCTCGACCCGGCCTCGATCGGCTACATCAACGCGCACGGGACGAGTACCCGCGTCAACGACCTCTCGGAGACGATCGCCATCAAGAAGGTCTTCGGCGACCAGGCGTATCGTGTGCCCATCTCTTCGAGCAAGAGTATGCTCGGCCACCTCATCGGGGCCGCCGGGGCGGTCGAACTCATTATCAGTATCATGGCGATGCGCGAAGGCGTGCTACCGCCGACGATCAATTACGAGAACGCCGACCCGGATTGCGACCTGGACTACATCCCCAACGTCCCCCGAGAGGTGCGGACGCGGCACGTCCTCAGCAACAGTTTCGGCTTCGGAGGGCAGAATGCGTCGTTGATCGTCAGCCAGTTCGGGGGGTGAAATGCCATCCCAGAGCGTTCGTTCTCGCGGGTCTTGGCCGAGGTGGGTCGATCCGCTAGATTGGCTCTGTCCTTCCAGAAGAGTTTATCCACAGATTCCGCAGATTACACAGATTGAATCAAGAGAGCAATTGCTTCTCCATTCTGTCTTCGATCTGTGTAATCTGCGGAATCTGCGGATAAATAGATTTCCTTCA
>JANXSH010000760.1 GCA_025356615.1 Planctomycetia bacterium
GGTCGAAGGGGCGCGGCAGGCGCGCGCCACATTCGGGACGTGGCACGGCTACAGCCTGATCCAGAACTTCACGACGCTCTTCCTGGTCACTGGGCTGACTCTGCTCGTGCCGTCGCTTTGCCGGGAGTCGTTCCCTCATCATTGATTTTGCGCCGGATGGCTCAGTGGGTTCGACTCGCACGGCTGGCAAAGGTTCCGTGCGAGGAGTCGAGAGAGACGTTCCGCCGCGATCTTCGAGACTTCTGGGGTTCCCGATGAGTGAAGTCACCCGCATCCTTGCCGCCATCGAACAAGGCGATCCGCACGCCGCAGCTACGCTCTTGCCGCTGGTCTACGACGAACTGCGCCGGCTGGCCGCGGCGCAACTGGCTCGCGAAAAGCCGGGGCAAACGTTCGAGGCGACGGCGCTCGTCCACGAGGCGTATCTGCGACTGGTGGGGGATCAACAGTTCGCGAACCGACGCCACTTCTTCGCCGCCGCCGCCCAGTCCATGCGCCGCATCCTCGTCGAATCGGCCCGGCGGAAGCAACTCGTACCGCGTGTCGAACTGGAAGGTCTCGAACCCGCGACGGGCGCTCCCGACGAGCGACTCCTGCATTTACACGACGCGCTGGAACGCCTCGGGAACGTCGAGCCGATGGCCGCGAAGGTCGTCGAGGCCCGCGTATTCGCCGGCCTGTCGGTGGAAGAAGCGGCCGCAGCGCTGGGACTGTCCCGAGCCACCGCGTACCGCGAATGGACGTTCGCCCGCGCCTGGCTCGCGGCCGCGCTGGCGGACGATTCTGGGAAAAAGTGAGACGAACCCGACTCGCCGCTCGCATGATGGGTGTCGGACCTGACAAGGACCAAACAATGCCAACCGAGCCGCGATCCCTGAAAGACCTATTCCTCGCCGCCCTCTCGGTGCCGCCCGAGGGGCGTGCCGCCTGGGTCGAGCGATCCTGCGCCGAGGACGTGGAACTGCGTCGGCAACTCGAACAAATGCTGGCCGCCCACGATACGCCGCAAAGCCTACTCGATCGCCCGATGCCAGGCGCTGGTATCGACGAGGGGGCGACCGGTCCCGTGGCCGATGCCGAACGGCTCGGTACGATGATCGGCCCGTACAAGCTGCTCCAGCAGATCGGCGAGGGCGGCATGGGCACTGTCTACATGGCCGAGCAGAGCCAGCCCGTCCAGCGCAAGGTCGCGCTCAAGGTCATCAAGCCCGGCATGGACTCCAGCCAGGTGGTCGCCCGCTTCGAGGCCGAGCGCCAGGCGTTGGCGATGATGGACCACGCCAACATCGCCCGCGTCCTCGACGGCGGAACCACCGGGTCCGGCCTGCCGTACTTCGTCATGGAGCTGATCCACGGCATCCCGATCACCCGCTACTGCGACGACAACCGCCTGACCCCGCGCGAGCGGCTGGAGCTGTTCGTGCCCGTCTGCCAGGCGATCCAGCACGCGCACCAGAAGGGCATCATCCACCGCGACATCAAGCCGAGTAACGTCATGGTGACGCTCTACGACGGCAAGCCGGTGCCCAAGGTGATCGACTTCGGCGTCGCCAAGGCGACCGAGCAGAGGCTGACCGAGGGGACGCTGTTCACGCAGTACGGGACGATGGTCGGCACACTCGAGTACATGAGCCCGGAGCAGGCGGAGATGAGCGCGCTGGGCATCGACACGCGCAGCGACATCTACTCGCTGGGCGTGCTGCTGTACGAGCTGCTGACGGGCGGCACGCCGCTGAGCCGTAAGAAGCTCAGGGAGGCGGCGTATGGCGAGATCCTCCGCATCATCAAGGAGGAGGAGCCCCAGAAGCCGAGCACGCGGCTGAGCGACTCGGGCGAGGCGCTGGCGTCCATCTCGGCCCAGCGCCACATGGAGCCAGTCAAGCTGTCGAAGCTGATGCGCGGCGAACTGGACTGGATCGTGATGAAGACCCTGGAGAAGGACCGCAACCGCCGCTACGAGACGGCCAGCGGCTTCGCGGCGGACGTGCAGCGCTACCTGGCCGACGAGACGGTGCAGGCGTGTCCGCCGTCAGCGGGGTATCGCTTCCGCAAATTCGCCCGGCGGAACAAACGCGGGCTGGCGACAGCGTCGCTGCTGCTGTTGGTGTTGTTCGCCGGGGCCGGCATTGCAATTTGGCAGGCGGTGCGCGCAGCCCGAGCTGAGCGCCACGCGCTCGATGAGGTGGCCGCGACCGCACGGGAGCGGGACGAAAAAGACGCGGCCTTGCGGAGCGCCGAACAAGAACTGGCCACGCGCGAGGCAGTGCTGGATTTTTTGGAAAACAAGGTCTTCGCCGCCGCCCGGCCCAAGAACTACGAAGGCGGCCAAGGCTACGACGTGAAACTGGCTGATGCTATCAAGTCTGCCTTGCCGTTCGTGACCAAAAGCTTCGCCGCTCAGCCGCTCATCGAGGCCCGGCTACGGATGACGATTGGCAAATCCTTCTCGTACCTGGGGGACGCGAAATCCGCCGCCGAACAGTTCCATTCGGCCCGCACGCTCTATACTCAGCTCTGCGGCCCCGACCACCTCGATACGCTGGCGAGCATGAACAACCTTGCCGCTTCCTACTATGCTGCCGGCCGCATCGAGGAGGCGATCAAGCTCATGGAAGAAACGCTCCAGCTCCGGAAAGCCAAGCAGGGTCTCGACCACCCCGACACGCTTTTGAGCATGAACAACCTCGCCTCTACCTACCTCGCCGCCAACCGCACGCAGGAGGCGGTCAAGCTCCTCGAAGAAACGCTCCAACTCAAGAAAGCCAAGTTCGGCCCGGATCACCCCAACACGCTTTTGAGCATGATGAGCCTGGCCAATTCCTACTTAGAGGCCGGCCGCACTCAGGAGGCAGTCAAGCTTAATGAAGAAACGCTCCAGCTCCGTATCAAGAAGCTCGGCAGCGACCACCCCGACACGCTGGCAAGCATGAACAACCTGGCCAATTCCTACGTCGTCGCCGACCGCACCGAGGAGGCGATCAAGCTCTATGAAGCAGCGCTCAACCTCCAGAAGGCCAAGCCCGGCCCTGACCACCCCAACACGCTCTTGAGCATGAATAACCTCGCCGTTTCCTACACGAAAGCAGGGCGCACCACCGATGCCCTGTCGCTCTTGAAGGACACGCTGGCACGGCGGCAACGGCGCGTGGCAGCCGAGCCGGGCAACAGCGAGGAGCAGGCGTCCCTGGCATGGACGCACGGGCAGATCGGCGACGCCGAGCAGGCCCGCCACGACTACCCGGCGGCCGTCGAAGCCTTTGCCCGGTCGGTGGCAATGTTCGACAAGCTCGACCAAGCCGGAGAACTGCAGCAGCAGTTCTTCCGCAACAAGTTGAACGACTATCGGCAACGATTGGCCCTCTGCCGCAAGGCCGAGCAGGCGACGCGCGATCTCGCTTTCGCGCTCCAGCAGCCAGCGGCGGAAGTGCCGGGGTTGCTCTACGTACGGGTGCGCTTCCTCCTGAAACAGCAGAAGCTTCCCGCCGCAGTGGAATCGGCGGCGAAGATGAAGGAGCTCGCCGGCGACAACGGTGAGCAGCTTTACGACGCAGCGTGTGCGTATGCCTTGTGTGCCGGCGATTCCCATCGCGTTAGCGCCGGGAGTACCGCAGTTCCCAAACCTCAGGGCGCTGACGCGACCGCGCTCGCCAAGAAGTGTGCCGATGAATCGATGGCGCTTCTGAAGCAAGCCATCGCCAAGGGTTACAAGGACGGTGCCCGATTGAAACAGGACAAGGACTTGGATGCGTTGCGCCAGCGGGAGGATTTCAAGAGACTGCTTGCCGAATTGGAACCGGGCAACAGGAAAAAATAGGACAGATTTGCCTCGTTCCCAAAGAGGAGTTTGGGAACGAGATGAAATGGGTTCTGAAAAAGCGGCCGGTGAGTCCCAACCGCGAAGAAGGACACTCACCGGCCCGGCCAGGCCCCGGCGTACGGTCTGCGCACCGGGACAAGTTGGCTTTTTTTCATTGTTTCGCAGGCCAATCTGAAACAGGAGACTCGAACTATGTCACTTACCCGTTGGCTGTCCGAACGCCTGGGGCTGTCCAGAAGCCGCGAGCGAGCTTCACGGCCCGCGTCCCCGCGCAAGCGGTCCACCTTCCGGCCCACGCTCGAAGCGCTGGAGCAACGCTATTTACTCAGCACCTTGACGGTCCTGAACACCAATGACAGCGGCGCCGGCTCGCTGCGGGCCGACATCGCCGCCGCCCACAAAGGCGACACTATCGTCTTCGCCCCCAGCCTGAACGGTCAGACCATCACTCTGACCAGCGGCGAGTTGCTCATCAATAAGAATCTGACCATCACC
>JANXSH010000563.1 GCA_025356615.1 Planctomycetia bacterium
CGCTCTGCCCCAGAACAGCGCGTTCTGGATCACGACCCGCGCCATGGCGTCCGCCGCGTGCGTGAACTGGTAGCGCGAGCAGACATCGCCCGCCGCGTAGATCCGGGCGCTCGTCGTGCGCAGCCGGTCGTCCACGACGACTCCCTTCTTGGCGTCGAATTTGACCCCGGCTGCTTCCAGCCCCATCCCCTCGACGTTCGGCTGTCGGCCCACCGCGACGAGGATCTCGTCGCAGATGATCTCTTGCCCCTCGAGCCGAAGATGTTTGCCGATGTCGTCGCGCCGCACGCCCAGCGTCTTCGCGTTGGTGATGATGTGTACGCCATCTTGGGTCATAGACGCCTCGACCCGCCGGGCGAGGTCCGCGTCTTCGCGCGGCAAGAGACGTGCCCCCTGATGGATCAGCGTCACGCGCGAGCCGAACCGCGCGAACGCCTGCGCGAGTTCGCAGCCGATCGGCCCACCCCCCAGGACGACGAGCCGCGCCGGCAGCCGGGTCAGGGCGAAGACGCTCTCGTTCGTGAGGTATCCCGCCTCGGCGAGACCCGGTATCTCGAGCCGGGCCGCCCTCGCGCCGGTGGCGATGACGGCACGGTGGAATCGCAGAGTCTGCCCGCCGACCTCCAGTGTGTCCGGCCCCGTGAACACGCCCGAGCCGAGGAAGACATCGACGCCCAGGTTTCGGAAGCGCGCGGCGGAGTCGTGTGCCGACAGGCCCGCCCGCAGGCGGCGCATGCGCTCCATGATCGCGGGGAAATCGACCTCGATCGGTCCGGTGATCCTCACGCCCAGCGATGAAGCCTTGCGCGCGTCACTCACCGCCCGCGCGGCGGCGAGCAGCGCCTTGGAGGGGACGCAGCCGACGTTGAGGCAGTCGCCGCCCAGCATCTCGCGCTCGACCAGCGCGACCCGAGCGCCCAGGCCCGCCGCCCCCGCCGCGCTGACCAGGCCCGCCGTCCCACCGCCGACGACGACGAGGTGATACTTCGACTTCGGCGTAGGGGGGTGCCAGTCTTCGGGGTGGACCTGGGTGACGAGGGCGCGGTCGTGTGGGTCGTCGGGCAGTAGCGAGACGGTCATGAGAAAGACTCCGGGGATGAGAACATGATAGGGATCGACAAATAGGACAAAATTGTCTTGAATGTCCTCCCTCCACCCGATAGGCTACGATGGTAGAGGATGATCGGGCCGAACGCTGGCTGCGAAGGAGTGGTCGATGAGCGGAACGATTCGGTGGGTGCTGCTGCTAACGATCGGGCTGGGCACGTCCGTTCGGGTATTCGGCGTCGATGACTTCGAGCGCGAGCCGATCCGCTACAGCTCGGCTACGCCTGACAATGTCGTCTCGCGCCTCCAGCGACAACTCTCGACCGGCCAAGTCGAGTTGAGCTACGACAAGAAGACGGGCTACCTGCGCTCGCTCTTGAAGGAATCGAAGGTGCCGGTCTCATCGCAGATGCTGGTGTACTCGAAGACGAGTCTTCAACGGAATCGCATCTCTCCCCGGACGCCGCGCGCGTTGTACTTCAGCGACGACCTCTATGTCGGCTACTGTGCGGGCGGCGATGTCCTCGAACTGTCGGCCGTCGATCCGCAACTGGGGACGGTGTTCTACACGCTGGAACAGGACGCCGACAAGAAGCCTCGCTTCGAGAGACGGACGGACCGCTGCACGCTGTGTCATAGTTCGTCGCAGACGCAGGGCGTTGTCGGGCACGTCGTACGCTCCGTGTTCTCGGAGCCGAGCGGGAACCCCATCTTGTCCGCAGGAACCTACCGCGTGGACCAGACGACGGCCCTGGAGAAGCGCTGGGGCGGCTGGTACGTCACCGGCACGCACGGCAAGCAAACCCACCTCGGCAACCTGATCGTTCGCACTCGCAACGTCGAACAGCCCGTGGACAACAAGGCCGGGCAAAACGTAACCGACCTCGGCAACCGTTTCGAGCGCTCGGCCTACCTCACCGGCCACAGCGACATCGTGGCGCTCATGGTAATGGAGCATCAGACGGGTGCCCAGAATCTTCTGACCCGCGCGAACTTCGACGTGCGCCAGGCCCTTCACTCTGAACAGTCCTTGAACATGGAGATGAAGCTCCCCGCGAGTCACCGCTGGAAGAGTACCGACAGCCGTATCCAGAGCGTCGGCGATGACCTGCTGAAGTACCTCCTCTTCCGCGAGGAGGCTCTTCTGGAGGGGAAGGTGCGTGGCACGTCCCCGTTTGCCGCCGAGTTCAGCAAGCTCGGCCCGCGCGACAAGCAGGGGCGATCACTGCGCGACTTCGACCTCGAGAAACGACTCTTCCGGTATCCGTGCAGCTACCTGATCTACTCGAAGAGCTTCGATGCGTTGCCCACGCCGGTGCGCGACCACGTCCTCGATCGCCTCTGGAAGGTGCTGACGGGGGCGGACAAGAGTAAGGACTTCGACCACCTGTGCGCCACCGACCGCAAGGCGATCCGCGAAATCCTCATCGCAACCAAGCCAACCCTACCGGCGTCCTGGCGCGCGACGAAGTAAGGGATGCCGAGCGCCGCGCTAGGGTCGATCAGGGTATTCGCCGAAGGAATCCCCTCAGTCTTGGCCCTGCCAGGCTTTCG
>JANXSH010000604.1 GCA_025356615.1 Planctomycetia bacterium
CGTCGCCGACCCCGCCGCCGATCCCGTCGTCGGTCACGTTCCACGTCGCCATCGACGGCAAGCAGGCCGGGCCGTTCGACCTCGCCGCGCTGGAGGCGAAGGTCCGCGAAGGCGCGGTGACGCGCTCGTCGCTGGTGTGGAAGCAGGGCATGGCCGCGTGGACCGCCGCGAGCGCCGTGCCGGAACTGGCGAAGCTGTTGGAGGCGTCGCCGCCGCCGCTGCCGGGCTGAGACACTATCGATACAGGGGGGAGGAACTGGGGCGGGGTCTGCGTCATGCCTGCCGTGCCGGCATCCCGTACACCGCCTCGAAGCGGTGGATGAAATTCCCCACGTCCGCGAGGCTCTTCTCGAGCGATTCCCACAACTCCCCGAAGGAGAAGGCGTAGGCGACCACCCGGCCGGCGGCTACGACGGTCGCGTTGCGCGGCTCGCGCTTCACCAGCGCGCGGTCGCCGAAGCAGTCGCGCGGGCCGAGCATGCCCAACGTCTTCTCGCCCTCGCCCCGGTCCTGGCGGATCTCCACCTGGCCCTCGCGGATCAGGTAGAAGCGACTCTTCACGTCTACCGGCTCCCCCTGGCGGAGGATGATCGTGCCGGGGGCGAAGGATTCGACCTTGGTCGTCTGCTTCAGCCGCTCGGGGCCGAGGGAAATCGAGGGGTGCAGTTTGATCGACACTTTGTCGGCCAGATCGTAGAGCGTCTCCGGCAACAGCGCCGCGAACGCGGGACACCGGCGCAACCCCTCGTAGATGAACAGGCGCTCGGCCACGACGACGTTGGAACGGATCCTGCCTTGCCCCATCTCCACGATGCGGTCCGCCTCGTTCATGATCCGGCGGTCGTGCGTCACGATGACGCTCGTGCAACCCTTGGGCGTCGCCCCGGTCAGCTTTGCCAGATGCGCACGCTTCACGGCGTCGAAACGCTCGGGCACGTCGTCGCGGTCCCGCGCCAGGTGTTGCAGTAGCGACACGACCGACTCGCCGGAAACCTCGTCGAGGGCCGCCGTCGGCTCGTCGGCCAGCACGAGACGAGGGCGGTTGATGAGCGCCCGCGCCACCGCGACGCGCTGACGCTGTCCCCCGGAAAGGCCCGCCGGCTTCAGATCGAGTTTCTCCTCCAGCCCCAGGAACGTCAGGATGTCGCGAATGTCGGCCTCGGAGTCGGGCGATTCCTCTCGCAGGTTGCGGGCCATGCGCACGTTCTGCGTGGCCGTCAGCGAGTCGAGCAGGTTGTGCCGTTGGAAGATGAAGCCGATCGACTTGCGGACCTCGACGAGTTCCGCCTCGCCCAGTCCGCGCAGGGAGCGGTACGCGGACTTGTGGCCGTCCCACACTTCGATTTCGCCCTCCTGGAGCGCGCGCAGGCCGCCCAGGAGTGTCAGCAAGGTCGTCTTGCCGCAGCCCGAGGGGCCGCTGAGGATGACGATCTCGCCCGGCATCACCTCCAGGTCGATGTCCACGAGGACGGGCGTCCGCGTGTCGCCGGAGCCGAAGCAGTGGTGTACCTTGACCAGGCGCACGACAGGCTGGCCCGGCGGGGGTAACAGGGAAGACGCCTGGGCCATTAGAATACCTCCGCCGGATCGACCTTCATCGCCTGCCGCACTGCGATCAGCCCCGAAACGACGCACATGACAACCGTGAGCAAGAAGACGAACGCGACCCGGCCGGATGTCATCCTCATCGGGAGTTCGGTAATGTACCCCAACAACTCGAATGAGCCAACGCTGAAGATCAGGCCGGGGACGAAGCCCAGCACCGCTAGCAGCAGCGACTCCTCGAAGACGAGGGCGATGAGGTAGCGGTTCGAGTACCCGATCGCCCGCAGGGTGGCGTAGGCCGAGAGGTTGTCGCGGATGTCGCCGGACAGGATCTGGAAGCAGATGACGAGGCCGACGAGGAAGCCGATGCCGACGCCGAATCCGAAGATGTAGCCGACGGGCGTGTTCTCCTTCCAGAAGTGCTGCTCGTGTTCGATGAACTCCTTGCGGGTGTAGATCTCGACGCCGTCCGCTCTTAGGAGCGAACGCAACTCCTCTTGCACGGCGGCGGGGTCGGCCCAAGAGGCGAGGCGGATCAGGCCGAGGTCGATCAGGTCCATGCCGGGGCTGGATGCCGAGTCGCGCAGGCTGCGGCGGAACGTCTCCTCGCTGACGATCAGCGTGCCGTCGGCACCGAAGTCGGAGCCGAGGTCGATGAACCCGGAGAAGTGGACGTGGGTTCCCGCGAGGTCGGTGTGCCGTCCGACGTGGATGGGGCCGTAGCGAGACTCGCCGCCTGGGCCGCGCTTGCCCTTGCGGTCGAACAGCGCCCGGCCCGTCAGGCGGAGTTCCGCCGTGCGCGACTCGGGGCCGTGGGGGTCGAGTTGCGGCATCTCGAGGAGGAAGGCGTCGGGATCGACGCCGAGGACGCGGATCGATCGCGACTTGCCCCGGTCGCGCTCTTCCGAGTTCGCGTCCCTCAGAATGGAGCGCGAATACTCTATGTACAAGGGGTAGGTCTTCTCGACGCCCGAAGCCCCTCGGGCGCGGTCGAGCACCTGGCGCGGGAACGGGGAGCGGATGACGACGGTCGTCTGATGCCTTGGCGCGAGGACGAGTTCGGCGTTGAGTTGCTCGAGCAGCAGGGTACTACTATCGAGCAGGGCGAAGCGGCAGCCGAGCTGGACGAACATTAGCACGACGGCGAAGCCGATGCCGGCGGCGAACAGCGTCATCCGGACGCGATCGTGCGTCAGGTTCTTCCAGGCCAGCGGAATGCGAGGCGATCGGCTCATGGTTCGATGTCAGGAAAAGAGGAGTTAGCCACAGATGCACACAGATCACTCGGCGGCGCTGCGAAGACCTAACCCCCTTCCCTAAAAGGAAGGGGGGACCAGACAAGCCCTCAGTCTTGCTCCCCCTCCCCTTTAGGAGGGGGCTGGGGGGTGGGGTCTAACCAGCGACGCTCTGTGATCTTATGCCGTGACAGGACATCTGTGTTCATCTGTGGCTAAATTAATATTAGAACAAATCCGCAGGGTTGGCGCGCTGGACCTTTCGCACCGCCAGGAGGGCGGAGCCTAGGCACATGATCGTGGTCAGCAGCAGGACGCCGACGGCCAGCGGGAGATTCATCGCGAGCGGGATGCCGCTCTTGGCGTAGATGAACTCGTAGCACGCCAGCGACACGAGCAACCCCGGCAAGAATCCGACGACGGCCAGTAGCACTCCCTGGGAGTAGACGACGCGGGAGAGGTACGCGCTGCGATAGCCCAAGGCGCGGATCGTGGCGTATTCCGGGAGGTGCTTGCTGATGTCTGCTGCCATCATCTGGTAGACGAAGATACACCCCACGATGAGGGCGATGAGGACCCCCGCGATGAAGAACTGCCCCGACGCCGTGCTCATCAGCCAGTAGTTCTGCTCCTGGGACGCCAACCGGGCGCGCGTCAGGACCGTGACATCGTCCGGCAGCATGGACCTCAACTCCTCGGCGACCGCCTCGTGGTCGTAGCCCTCGCGGATCTTGAGGAGGCCGTGCGTGATGCGGTATTCCGGCCAGCCGCTGACCCGGCGTAGCGTCTCCTCACTGGTCAGGAGTAGGCCGTTGTAGCCGAACCCCGTACCGATGCGGATGTCGCCGCCAATGTCTACCCGCTGACCGTTCAACTCGTTGTGTCCGAGCGATTCCCAGAGCGCAGGGTTGCCGTATTCGGGCCGGGAGGAGCGATCGACGAGGACCGTGTCGAGGCGCGCGAGCAGCGACGAATCCCTGCGGAACTCCTCCTCGTCGCGGAAGATCGTCGCCCCCTCGGAGCGTCTGAACAACTGATCCATGCTCGCCGGTTCGACGGCGAGGGTGAGGATGGTCCATACCCTGCGAGCGCCGTCTTCTTCCGGCTCGAGGGGAGGATTGGGGTCGCGCCAGAGACCGACGGTGGTCGTCAAGGGCCAGGCCGACGCGATGCCGGGGGTGGCCCGCGCCTGGGACAGCCGGGAGCGGAGGAACGACGACGACTCGTTGAGGCTGACGTACTCTTTCGAGAGGATCATCACGTCGAAATCGAGTTGGTCGTAGATCAAGTTCGCGGTGGTGTAGACAGCCCCGAGGAACCCGAGCTGCATGAACACCAACAGCACGGCGAAACCGACGCCGACCAGCGACACGAACGTGCGGACCCGCTGATGCATCAAGTTGGACCAGGCCAGCCGGATCGGGTTCATGGCGGGTCGTCGGCCTTTCATTCGAGGATGGTAAACTTGACCTCGACCTCTAGCCCGACGAACTTGGAGGCGATCAGCGTGGAGTCCGTGTCCAACTGGACGCGGACCTCGACGACGCGCCGGTCGCTGTCCGACCGCGGGCTGAACCCCGTGATGCCGTTCCGGGCCACGCTCCGACCGATCGCGTCCTCTCCAGCGATCTTCCCCGTCAGAGTGATATCCTTGCCCAACGCCTGACCCGTCACTTCGACCTTGACCTTGTCGAGGGACTTCGCCGCGCGGATCTTCTGGATGTCCGTAGCATACACCTCGGCCACGACGACCATACCAGTCCCGGCGGCGAGGTAGAGGATCGGCCCGGTCCCCGTCGGATCGCCCGCGTTGCCGACGATCTGGACGACGGTGCCGGCGACGGGGGCGGTCAACGTGCTCCGCGCCTCTCGTTGCTTCGCCAGAGCGCGGTTCTTCTTCAGGGACTCGATCGGCACTCGGAGCTGGGCCAGTTTCATCTCCGCCTTGGCCGAGTCGCGCTGCACCTGGGCGGCCTGCTTCTGGAGAGCTTTCTTCTCCTCAGCCGCCGCCAGCGCGCCATTCGCGGCGTCGAGTTCCGACTTCGCCTGAGCCACTGCGAGAGCGACCTGATCGGTCTCCTGAGCACCGATCTCCACCTTGGTCTTGTCGAGACCCTCGATGCGATCCTGCCGCCTCTTTGCGGTGGCGAGCTGTTCGCCGAGGAAGGCTACCTTCAACGCCTGGGCCTTGGTCTCCGTTTCCCGTGTCACGTCCAGCGCCTTGTCCTCCTGGTTGATCTGGGCCAGTTTTGCTGCATGCGCGGCGGTGATAGCAGTCCGCTGCCCTTCCGCCTCCTCGACATGGATGTCGATCAGGGCCACGTCTTCGCTGCGGTCCCTATGGCTTGCTAACTTGACGAGGGCATCGCCCGCGTTGACGAATTGCCCCGCATGTACCTCGATCTTCTCGATGTGATCACCCGAAGGGCCGACGATGGCGACCAGCCCTCCCGTGGGCATCAGTTTGCCCAGCGAACTGGCGACGGGTAACTTCGACCACGGAGGTATCGTCTTGCCGGGGGGCGACAGGAACTTGTCTTTCAGGAACAGCCCCGAGAGGAAGCCGCCGCCGAGCAGGGCGATGCCGAGCAATGTCAGGAGTACGGGGCTACGCATGCGAGAACCTCAGAGGAGTGGCCGGGAAAGGCTTCCATGGTTCACGGACCGACATTGGATGAACTATCGCCATCTTAACATCCCCCACGAGGGATGCCAACCTCCGAACCCCTGGCAAAATGGTCAGACTGGTACGATCGCGGCAGATGAGCCGGTTCTATCGCGGAGTCCGATCCGGTCGAGATCGCTGATCTCGTAAATCGTCATCGGCCCGATGCCGCGAATGGCCACGTCGTGCGGCACGCCCCGATACCAGTGCGATATCTCTTCCCACGCCGTGTCGCTCAGGGTGATGGCACCGGGGTGGCCGAGGCTCTCGAGCCGGGCGGCGATGTTGACCGTCGAGCCCCACAGGTCGAAGGAATACTGCGACCCGCCGAGCGTCCCGGCGACCACGGGGCCGACGTGGATGCCGACGCGGAGTTGCCAGCCGGCCGGCCCCTTCGGGATGCGCCGGAGGACCTCCTCGGCACAGCGGACGAGTTGCAGGACGGGGTTCTCGACCGGGCGGAGCAGGCCGCTGACCATGAGGAAGGCGTCGCCGATGGTCTTGATCTTCTGGACGCCGTGCCGACCGGCGACCTCCTCGAACATCTCGACGTACCACTCGAGGTGGCGCATCACCTCCTCGGGCTGGTCGGCGTGGAGGTCGCAGAAGCTCGTGAAGCCGACCACGTCCATGAAGCAGACGCCGACCTTGTCGTGCCGGCGCGGCTGGATGGAGCCGGTCGCGGTGAGTTCGGAGACGGCCTCCGGGGGGAAGATGGCGTGGAGCAGTCGATCGATGCGTTGCAGGTGTTCTTGCTCCCGGTCGCGGAGGCGTTTCTTTTCGAGGCACGCCCCGACGCGGGCGCGGAGCAGCAGCTCGTCGAACGGCCTGGTGAGGTAGTCCTCGGCACCGCGCGCGATGCCGTTGATGACGCTCTGCATGTTGTCCAGCGCGGACACCATGAGGACGGGGATGTGCTTCCAGGCCGGATTCGCCTTGAGGCGGTCCAGTACGGCGAAGCCGTCCATGCCCGGCATGAGGACATCGAGGAGGATGAGATCGAACGAAGAATGCTCGAGGTTGCTCAGCGCCTCCTGCCCGCTGGCGGCCGAGAGGACGGAATGCCCGAGCTGACCCAGGAGCTGTTGGAGCAACTCGCGGTTGGCGCTGTTGTCATCGACGACGAGGAGTCGCCCTCGTTCTGCCGGTGGGAGAGAAGTGGTCCATACCGAGGAGACCGTCGTCCCCCCGGCGACGGCCGACACCAGGCCCGACGTGAGTCCTTCGATGAGTCCCAGGGCGCGACGGGCCGCCGTGAGGACGCGGTCGAGGTCTTCGGCGTATTCCTCGACACCAACCCGAGCGGCCCGGCGGAACCACAAATCGGCGAGGCCGATCACCGCCGCGAGGTCGGCGCGGAGGTCGTGCCGGTGCTTGCCGTCGTGCAGGACGAACCGCCCCGACGTGACGCACTCCGCGAACTGCTCGCCGCGCTCCGCCACTTGCTTGACGTTGCGCACGAATCGCTCCGGCGCGGTGTCGAGTACCGCGCCGAGCAACCGGCCCACCTCGGAGCGCAAGTCGAGCGCGGCCGCGCGGAGATCGCCATCGGCACCGGGATCCAGTCGTGTCGGCTCGTCCGTCATGCGTCAGATCCCGAGTAAAGTGTCCATCTTGCTCATCAAACGGTCGAAATCGATGGGCTTCGTCTCGTACTCGTTCGCCCCGGCTGCCAGGGCACGACGGCGGTCTTCCTGACCCGCAGCGGCGGTCAGGGCGATGATGGGAATCGCCCTCGTCATCGGGTCCGCCTTCAACCGCTGCGTCGCCTCGTAGCCGTCCATCACCGGCAACCCCACGTCCATGAGGATCAAGTCGGGACGATCCGCGCCAGCCCTCTCGATCGCCTCGACGCCACTGCCAGCGTTGAGGATCGTGTGGTCGTACAGTTCCAGCGTCTGCTGGACCATCTCGCGGATCATCTCATCATCTTCTACCAGCAAGATCGTTGCCAATCGGGAACCTCCATCGCAGTAGTTGTCAGTTGTCAGTTGTCAGTTGTCAGTTGTCAGTTGTCAGTTGTCAGTTGTCAGTTGAGGACATCGCTATCTATGAGGTGATCGCGTTCATGGCACCTACTTCCACGTTTCGCTTGCCGATTCACTGACAACTGACAACTTTTATCATCTCACCACCGCCGGCATCTGCTCCCGGATGCGGCCCAGCAGTTGCTCCCGCGTGAGCGACTCGCGGGCCAACACCTGGGCGAGGGATCGGTTGAGCCTGCGGCGCTCCTCGTCGCTGAGGTCTCTCGCGGTGACGACGAGGACGGGCACGCCGCCGCCGCCGGGTCGGTGGCGCAGTTCCTCCAGGAAGGCGAAGCCGTCCATGACCGGCATCATCAGGTCGAGGAGGATCAGGCCCGGCATGCAGGCTTCACACTTCTGGAGCGCCTCGAAGCCGTTGGCCGCTTCCGACACCTTCCACCCGGCGAGCATGAGTTCCTCCCGCATGTACTCGCGCTGGGCCGAGTCGTCTTCGACGAGCAGGATCGGGGCCGGCCCCGGAGCGTATTGGCACAGCAAGGTTCCGAGCCTGGCCCAGTCGATCGGCTTGGTGATGTACTC
>JANXSH010000647.1 GCA_025356615.1 Planctomycetia bacterium
CGAGGTCTTGCAGATCCTTCGGGATCGGCATCTCGGGGATCTTCATCGGCTTCTTGTTCAGCGGCTCCTCGAGAACCCACTTGGCGCTGTCGGCCGAGTCGGGGAGCCACGACTCCAGGTCTTCCTTCATCTTCGTCCCCAGGCCCGATCCGAGGTCTTCGAGGCTCACCTCGATCTTCTCCGCCTTGTCGCGGTTCGCGGCCTTCTCGATCTCCTCGTAGACCTTGTTGATGTCCTTGCGGAGGTCGAAATCGTCGGTGAACCCCTTCGGCAATTTCGTCAACTCCTGCACGTTGCCCTTGGCCCACTTCTCGCTGCGACGCTTGAGGTCGTCGAGGTCGGCCAGCGCCTTGAGCAGGTCTTCCTTCACCTCGTCGCCGGGCTTCTTGGGCAGGCGGTCGAACTTGCCCGCGAGTTCGGTCTGGTCCTTGAGAATCTTGTCGAGGCCCTTGATGAGTTCGCTCAGGACCGTCGTCGTCACCTTGTGGCCCGCCGGGTCCTTCTTTTCGAGCCGGCGGAGCGCCTTCTTGGCCTCCTCGTTGCGCTGGAGGCGGATCAAGAGTTCTTCCAGCTCCTTGATGATCTTGTCCTGGATCGGCAACGTCTCGTCGCGGTCCTTCTTGGCGAGTTCGTCCTTCGTGCGGAGCTTGCCCGCCTCGAAGAGCTTGACCACGTCGGCCATCCAGCCCGTCGCCAGCTTGTCGAGCGAGTCGATCACCGTGGCGAGGGGCACGCCGTCGCCCTCGATGGCCCGCGCGAGGTTGCGCGTCCGGGCGCGGACCGCTTCTTCGCGCTTGCTCAGGGCGGCGAACTCGACCCCGCCCGCCGTCTCGGCGCGATTCGTCCGCTGGAGGGCGAGGATGACGCCGAGTTCCTTGACGTAGTCCTTGACGCGCGTGTCGAGTTTGGCGACCACGTCGAGCGGGTTGACCACCTCGAGGCGGAAGCGCTTCGACGTGGTAACGCCCGGCCCCGTGATGACGTTGCCGTCGGTCGCCTCGGCCCAGTATTCGACCTTGTCGCCGACCTTCAGGCCGGACGAACTGAGCTTCCACTCGGAGCGCTCGGTGGCTTGCTTCTTCGTGCCGGGATACTTGAAATGCTCCAACTCGCGGTCCTTCTCGACGAGGGCGGTGCCGCGCGTCACCGTGTAGAGGATCCGTGCGAGCTTCAGGCCGAAGTCATCCGTCGAAACGACCTCGAGCTTCAACACCTTGTCGGCATGGACGCTGAGGCGGTCGTCCTCCGATCGCAAGACGACCTCGGGCGGGGCGTCGGGACGCAGACCGATCGACCGGAACAGCGGGTCGAGGTTCGTATACCCTTCGGTGTCCGCGAGTTCGATCTGGTAGCGCGTCGGGGCGACGAGCATCCGCCTGCCTGCGACATCGGCGGTGGCCTTGGCCTTCGGCGTCCACAGCGCGAACGTGGCGACGAACAGGTCGCCCTCGCGGTCGAAGTCGATCGTCTCGGTCGGCGTCTTGATGCGTGCCGTCCGCAGCGGCTTCGACGCGGTCAACTCGAGGCGAACCGTCGTGCCCGCGATGCCGACGATTTCGCCGTCGCTGCCGTCGATGCGGCGGGGCGACAGGCCCGTGTAGGCCGGGAAGGTGTAGACGATGCCGAGCTTCGTCACCTGCGGCGGGCGGATTACTGCGACATCGAACGTCGGGCTGGTCGCATCGCCTGCGGTGATAAAATACTCGAACGCGGAATTCGCCTGGCCGACGGTGAAGCGGAAGACGCCGGCTTCGCCCTCGACGGCGTCCATCTCGTTGACCTGCCAGCTACCGTTGCCGGTCCGCCGATAGATGCGTGCGCTCTCGGGCTTCTCTCCCTCGGCGCGGACGGTGATCGGGAGCGACTTGCCCTCCGCAATGCGCGTCGTGCCCGGCTCGATGGCGCTGGCCGGTAGACGAGTCCGGGTGTACGGCTCGATGGCGCTCATTGGCAGCAAGACGCGCGACAGGCCGTTGAAGAATCGCGGGCCGAACGCCGTCGCATAGGCCGTGACGAGTAACAACCCGCCCAGCGCGAACAGGGCGGCGTTCCGTGTCGGCTTGCGGTCCACCGCTTCGACCACTTCGGTATCGACGAGGCCCCGGTCGGCGTCCTTGACGATGGCCTCGATGAGGCTCGCGCTGAAACCGGGCGTGTGGTCTCGACCCAGTTGCAGCGCGTTGATGAGGGTGTTGCGCATCTGCGGGTGGCGTTGCTCGACGAGGACTGCGAAGTAGTCGTCCCGGCGATCTTCCAGCACGCGCCGAACGATCAGCGACAGGACCGCCCCCACCAGCCCGCCCCACAGGACGCAGGCCAGAGCGTACCGCCCCGCCGCACCCGGATGGAACAAATTGTCGGCGAGGACCAGCAACGCGAGTACGCCGAGCGTCCCGGCGACGGTCAGCAAGCCCCCCTCGAGGATCTTGTGCAACCGCCACTGTCGGCGCACTTCGTCGAGCGCGGCCAGGAGTCGGGGGTAGGATTCGTTGTTGCTCATCGTCACTCCTTCGTCGTGAGTTTTCAGTTTTCAGTTTTCAGTTTTCAGTCAGTCGTATGACTCTATCCTACTCCGCTGACCTCTTCACTGAAAACTGAAAACTGAAAACTGAAAACTGAAAACTGAAAACTGAAAACTGAAAACTTATACCAAATGATTCCGCCGACGTAAGAACCATTCTCCGCTAATCGCCCCGAGGAACGCGGCGAACAGCCAGGGCGAGTCCCAGAACTCGGTGCGATGCACCTTCAGCGTGCGGCGCTGGCTGCGCGGGATGCGGTCGGCGATCTCGTCGGCCTTGTCGATCTCGGCGTAGGTGCCGCCCGTCGCCGCCGCGATCGCCTTCAAGTTGTCGGGCCGGGTGCCGGTGTCGGCCAGCTCCAGGTCGGCCCCCCGGACCAGTACCTCGCTCGCCTGATTCGCCAGAACCTTGCCCTCGGCCTCGAGCGAGGCGTTGATCTTGTAGCGCCCCGCCGCCGTAGGGTAGAACTCGACCGTGGCGATGTCGGGGTCGGTCGAGTCGATGCGCGGGTCGAGGCCGGGCACGGCGGTGCCGTTCGGGTCGCGGATGGCGACGACGTACCGGCTGCCGGTCAGGTCGGTTCCGGGGCGGCGCTGGCGGACGACCTTGACCGTCACCTTCTTTTTCGCCTCGTAGACGGGTTGGCCGGTCCGTACCGAGATCAGGGGGCGGGAGTCGTCCAGCGCCCGGCCCGCGAGCCAGCGGACGGTCTGGCTCCAGAACTTGCCGTAGAGCAGATCCTCTTGCCCCAGGAGGCGCGGGAATCGGCTCCACTTCCACGTCGTGTCGGGGCAGAACACCATCACCTGCCCGCCTCCCCCCGCGCGCTGCACGGCGAGGGCCACGGCGGGTTTGCCATCGACGAGCGCCTCTGGGTTCGTCGCCAGCACGTCGGCACCCGGCCGGGCGCGGGCGACGAGCGGCATGCCGTCCAGTGGGATCGATTCCTTCCACAGCTTTGCGTTCTGCACCTTGTCCGCGCTGAGGGCGAAGATGGGGTGAGATTGGCCCTTCTCGGTGAGTTGGAGCGAGAACGACTTCTCGCTCTGCGGGGCATCGCCGAAGACGACCGGCAGGGCGTCGTTGAGTGGCGTGTTCCTGAAGCCTTTCGCGCCGAACGACTCGTAGCCGCCCAGGACGAGGAGCGAGTGATTCTTGCCGTCGAGCCACTTCAAGAGCGTCTTGTACTGGGACTGCGTTAGGTAGTCGCCCTCGAGGTCGCCGAGAATCACGATGTCGATCTTCTCGAGCGTCTTGTCGCTGAGGAGACCCTCGGCCAGGGTCTTGTCCGGCCCGTCGTCGGAGGACGATCGTCGCGGCTCCTTGATGAGCGTCACGTCCGGGTCGCGCTCGGCGAAGTGGCGCGTCAGGAAGGTGAACTCGTCGCGGAGGAAACCCTCGATGTAGAGGATGCGGATCGGATCCTTGACCACCTCGAGAGGGAAGTTGACGGCGTTGTTCGACGTGTCCTTCTCGTTGGCGGCTGCCTCGACGCTCGCGGTCAGCTCGAAACTGCCGGGCTGCTCGGGGCGATAGCTCATCTTGACCAGTTGTTCGACATCGCCTGCGGGGAGCTGCACCTTCTTCGTGGCGAGGACTTCGCTGCCTCGTTTCAGGTGTACAGTCGCCTCGACGGCGGCGGTGCCGCGCTTGAAAACGGGCACCTCGATGGACATCTCGTTGCTGACGATGACTCGCCTCTGGGCGGTCGGCTCGCGGACGGCGAGGTCGAAGTCGATGCCGCGCGGGAAGCCGACCGTGTGGATCGGGACACCCGCATCCTCCCAATCGGTGAAGCTCGCTCGGCCCGTCGTGTCCACGCCATCGGAGATCAGGATGAGGCCGGCGAGCTGCCGTGAGCGCGACTGGGCCAGCGTGCGGCGAAGTCCCCTCGTGAGGTCCGTAAAGTCCGCGTCCGGCTCGTCGGGGAGCTTCTTCAGCGGCTTCCCGGCGATGTCGAAGAGATCGACTTCGAGGCGTCCGTCCTTCGTCGGGGTCTTCAGCTTCTTCGTGAGGCTCTCGACGGCGGCGAGGGTGCGTGCGTAGCGCGACGTGCCCGAATCGTCGGCCAGGGACATCGACCGCGAGGTATCGACGACGATGGCGACGCGGGCGGGTTCGATCTCGTCGTCGGCCCGCGTCCAGGTCGGCTTCGCCAGCATCAGCGCCAGCAAGAGCAGCCCGAGGCAGCGCAGCGCGAACAGCCCCCAGGCGAGCGGACGCTCCGAGCGGAGGTAGATGCCATAATACGTCCAGAACAGGAACGCCCCGCCGCCGGCGATCAGGGCCAGCCAGGGCCAGAACCAGCCGCCGACGAGTCCCTCGAGACGTAGGCTCGCGAATAGGGTGGGCATCATCGTACTCCCTCTAGGCTGAACTCGAGGCGAGCGGGGAAATTATGCCCACCTCGCGCCACGAGCATAGGGGGCGAGGGGTCGGGGGTGAAGTCGGTGAGCGTCTGACCCCACCCCCCAACCCCCTCCCCTTTAGGGGAGGGGGAGCAAGACGGG
>JANXSH010000653.1 GCA_025356615.1 Planctomycetia bacterium
CGTGAGCGCAGCGAGCGCACCCTGGGGGTGAGGGAGCGTCTCGAACGACCCATTCCGGGTGGATCATGCGAGGATTCGCGGTTGTACGGCGCTGTCCGCGTTCCCAGGGTGCGCTCGCTGCGCTCACGACCCTGGGCTTCGTTGTGTAACGCCTTCGGCGTAAAATACCATCAGTACATCACCTTCATTCAACGGTATTGGGCTTAGATCAGCGAACCTGCGGGGAGTGAACCAGCAGGCCCGCTCACCGCCCGTCTCTTTCCTCCCGCGCGCCCGACTGTTACCCTGATTGTTGTCCTTTCGAACCAGGCCCAAGACCCTTCTACTACTCATAAATAGACGGAGGAATGGACCGCGAACAAGGTCGCGACCTTCCATCAACTCTCACCTGTGAGGCTGCCCTCGCCGGGAGTGCCCCCCGCGCCTACAATTCCGTGGAAAGAGATCACGATCTCCCCCCGGAAGGTATCGCATGGAAGAGGCATCGAACGACCCGTTGAAGCCCGCCTACAAGCGCGTCATCCTCAAGCTCTCGGGCGAGGCATTCGGCCACCAGGGCAAGAGCGGCATCAACGTCGACGAGACGGTCGGCATCGCGCGCCAAGTCGTCCGGCTCGCCCGCAGCGGCGTCGAGCTGGCGATTGTCGTCGGCGGCGGCAACATCCTGCGCGGCAGCGCGTTCAGCGCCCACGGGCAGGTCATGAAGGAATCGACCGCCCACCACATGGGCATGCTCGCCACGGTCCTCAACGGCCTGGCCCTCCAGGCCGCCCTCGAGAGCGTCGGCGTCGACACGCGCCTCCAGGTCGCGATCCGCATGGACAACATCGCCGAGCCGTACATCCTCCGCCGCGCGATTCGCCACCTGGAGAAGGGCCGAGTCGTCATCCTCGCCGGCGGCACCGGCACACCGTTCGTGACGACCGACACCGCCGCCGCCTTCCGGGCGCGCGACCTCGAGGCGGATGTTTTGCTCAAGGCGACGCGCGTCGATGGCGTCTACAGCGAGGACCCCGAGGGCAACCCGCACGCGATCCTCTACGACCGGCTGACCTACAACGACATGATCCGCCGCGACCTGCGCGTCATGGACACGCAGGCCATCTCGACGTGCCGCGAAGGCAAGGTGCCGATCCTGATCTTCAACTTCAAGCGCCAGGGCAACATCGAGCGCGCCATCGCCGGGCACGCGATCGGCACGCTGGTCAAGGAATCCTTCTAACCCCTTCACTCCCGCACGGACAGACGCCATGACAGCCGACGAAATCTTGATGGACACCGAAGAACGCATGGAGAAGGCCGTCTCGGTCTTGCGCGACGAACTCCGCGGCCTGCGGACGGGCCGGGCCACGCCCGCGCTGGTCGATACGCTCCGCGTCGAATACTACGGCTCGCCGACGCCGCTGAAGCAGCTGGCGCAGATCAGCACGCCCGACCCCCAATCGATCGTCATCAAGCCGTTCGACCCGAGCGTCTTGAAGGAGATCGAGAAGTCGATCCGCTCCAGCGACCTGGGCATGGCCCCGAGCAACGACGGCAAGCTCATCCGCCTCACCATCCCGCCCATGTCCGGCGATAATCGCAAGAAGATCGTCACCGTCCTCAAGAAGTCGGCCGAGGCGGCCAAGGTCGCCTGCCGCAACATCCGCCGCGACGGCAACAAGCACTTCGACGTGGCCGAGAAGGACAAGGAGATGACCGAGGACGAGCGCGACACCGGCAAGGAACAAGTCCAGGGGTTGCTCAAGCAGTACGAGGGCAAGCTGGAGGAGATGGAAGAGAAGAAGACGAAGGAAATCATGGAGGCGTGACGGGCGCAATCCGGTCCCCCTCGCCCCTGTACTCAGGGGGAGAGGGGTTCTTCCAGGCACAAACCCACCCCCTCACCCCCAACCCCTCTCCCCCTGAGTACAGGGGGCGAGGGGAGTAAGAGGTACGCCCCGCTCGCTAAAGTGCCGCATCATGCCCCCGAAGGACCACCCATGCGCGTCGTCAGCGACCTCATCCGACAACTCTCCCTGGTCCCCGAGGCGGGCCTCAGCCTCGACAACGTCGCCCAGAGTCGGGGGCTGTTCGGCGAGAACAAGCTGACGCCGCTGCCGCGCGAGCCGCTCTGGCGGAAGTTCCTCGGCAAGTTCGACGAGCCGATCATCAAGATCCTCCTCGCCGCCGCCCTGCTCTCGATGTTCGTCGATCTGTTCCAGGGCAACCCCCTCGCCGCTGGCGTGTCGCTGGGCCTCGTCGTCGTCGCGGTCGTCGCCTTCTTCGTGCTGAAGCTCGGCGACTGGATCCCGTCGCTGCTCTTCGGCAGCGCGCTGGCCATGTTCTTCGTCGGCCTCGCCGTGCCGCCGCACCACCCCAGCGTCGAGGGGCTGGCGGTCATGGTCGCGGTCATCCTGGCGACGGGGGTCGCGTTCGCCAGCGAGTACAAGAGCGACCGCGAGTTCGAGGCGCTGAACTCACATAAGGACTCCGTCCGCGTCAAGGTGACGCGCGGCGGGCAGTTCATGACCCTGTCGCTCGAGGAGGTCGTCGTCGGCGACGTGGTCGATCTCGAGACCGGCGACGAGATCCCCGCCGACGGCCGACTCCTCCGGGCGTCCGAGTTGATGGTCGATCAGTCGCTCATGACGGGTGAGTCGGAGCCGACCAAGAAGCGCGCCGTTTCCCCCTCCGACACCTCCGACGGCCCCGACAAGCCCGGCTGCGTCTACCGCGGCACGCAGGTCGTCGATGGCGCGGGCCTCCTCGTCGTCACCGAGGTCGGCGACCAGACCCAGCTCGGCCAGATCGCCCGCCGCCTCTCCGGGGATGACGACAGGGACGAGGAAGAAACCGCGACAGAGGAGACGCGCGTCAAGAAGAAGCTGACGCTCAACAAGGCCGCGACCCCCCTCCAGATCAAGCTGACGAACCTCGCCGACCTCATCAGCAAGGTCGGCTACGTCGCGTCGATCCTGATCTTCTTCGCGCTGCTCGTGCGCGGCTTCTTCGTCGGCGAGATGTACCCGAGCACGCTCAAGGTGGGGACGGAGGTCGCCCAAGGCTGGCTCGGGGTAGCGGGCTTCGTGTTGAGCTACTTCGTCTACATGGTCATCATCATCGTCGTCGCGGTGCCCGAAGGGTTGCCGATGAGCGTCACGGTGTCGCTCGCCCTGGCGATGCAGAAGATGACCCGCGCCAACTCGCTCGTCCGGCAGCTCGTCGCCTGCGAGACCATCGGCTCCGCGACGGTCATTTGCTCCGACAAGACGGGCACGCTGACGCAGAACAAGATGCAGGTCGTCCGCGTCTTCCAGGGCGGCGCGGGGGCGGATCGCGACTCGGGGGGATGGCATCTCCCCAAGGCCGACGACTGGATTACCTTGGTCGCCGCTGTCAACTCCACGGCGAACCTCGAGGAGAAGCAAGGCAAGCTCATCACGGTCGGCAACTCGACCGAGGGCGCTCTCTTGCAATGGCTCCGAGAGGCGGGCGTCGATTACGTCAAGCTCCGGGCGAGCAACACGCCCGTCTACCACCTGCACTTTAGCTCCGAACGCAAGCGCATGACGACCGTCATCCGCCGGGGGGATCGGCTCGTCGCCCTGAGCAAGGGCGCGCCGGAGATGATCCTCGAGCGATCGACGCACTACGCCGCCGCAGACGGAAGCGTCCGGCCGTTCGACGAGGGCGGCCGGGCCGCCGTCCACGACTACCTGCGCGACTCGGCGCGGCAGGCGATGCGAACGCTGGCGCTGGCGTATCGTGAAATGCCAGGCGGCACGCCGTCCAACGAGGACGCCCTGCACGAACTCGGCGAGTCGCTCGAGGGCGACATGGTCTTCGTCGGCGTCGTCGCCATCCGTGACCCGCTGCGCGAGGACGTGAAGGAGGCCATCGACCGCTGCCGGGCCGCAGGGATCGAGGTGAAGATGATTACCGGGGACAACGTCGAGACGGCCCGCTCGATCGCGTTCAACATCGGCCTCGTCGCCGGCCTCGAGTCGCCCATCGACACCGACGCATCGAAGATCCTCACCAGCCCGAAGTTCAACCTCGACTTCGATCGCCTAAAAACCCTAAAAACCCTAGAAACTCCCACGCCCGAGCAGCAGGCCGAGCGTACCGGCATCATAGCCCGCCTCACCGGCCTGCGCGTATTGGCCCGCGCTCGCCCCCTCGACAAGTACAAGATGGTCGAGTTGCTGCAAGAGCAGCAAGAGGTCGTCGCCATGACGGGCGACGGCACGAACGACGCGCCGTCGCTGAAGAAGGCCGACGTGGGCCTCGCGATGGGCATCGCCGGGACGGAGGTCGCCAAGGAGGCGAGCAAGATCGTCCTCCTCGACGACTCGTTCAGCACGATCGTCAAGGCCGTGCAGTGGGGCCGATCGCTCTACGAGAACATTCAGCGCTTCATCCAGTTCCAGTTGACGATCAACGTCTCGGCGCTGACGATCGCGTTTCTCGGCCCGTTCCTCGGCGTCCGCCCGCCGTTCACGGTCCTGCAACTGCTCTGGATCAACGTCATCATGGACACGTTCGCCAGCATCGCCCTGTGCAGCGAGCCGCCGCGCGAGGGCGTCATGCGCCTGCCGCCCAAGCGCAAGGACGAGAACATCCTCACTCCTGCGATGATCCAGAACATCCTCGGCACGGCGGCGTTCTTCATCGTCGTCATGCTCGGCCTGCTGCTCGGCATGGAGTACGGTGGCTGGTTCGCCTCCGGTAGCGGGCCGAACCCGGAGAGTTGGGATTTCGCCCCTCTGAATATCCGGCAGGTGAGCATCTTCTTCTCGGTCTACATCTTCTTCCAGGTGTGGAACCAGATCAACGCTCG
>JANXSH010000658.1 GCA_025356615.1 Planctomycetia bacterium
CTCGTCACCGAGACGCAGGGGGCGACCTTGGGCCGCGATACCAGACTCGAATTCAGGTGAGGGAGAGTGACCCGCGTAACCGTTCGAGGCGAGTCATTTCGTCCTCGGTCAGTTTCCCGGCAACACGTTGCGGCGATGCCATCCCTTGAAAGGCTACGGTCGGAATAGCAACCATCGAGGAACGAATGAGCAAAGCCTCCAACAACCGAACGCCCCCGAATCGCAGTCTCGCCAAGACCCCCACGGGGGTCCAGGGGCTGGATGAGATCACGGGGGGTGGCCTGCCGCGCGGCCGGCCCACCCTCGTCTGCGGCAGCGCGGGCTGCGGCAAGACGCTTATGGCGATGGAATTCCTGGTCCGGGGGGCAACGCAGTTCGGCGAACCCGGCGTGTTCATGGCCTTCGAGGAGACTTCCGAGGAACTGACCCAGAACGTCCGCTCGCTCGGCTTCGACCTGGACGAGTTGGCCGAGCAAAAGAAGCTCGCCATCGACTTCGTGCGCGTCGAACGCAACGAGATCGAGGAGACCGGCGAGTACGACCTCGAGGGGCTGTTCGTCCGCCTCAACTACGCGATCGACACCGTCGGCGCGAAGCGGGTCGTGCTGGACACCCTCGAGACGCTCTTCGGCGGCCTGTCCGACGCTGGCATCCTGCGCGGCGAGCTGCGCCGACTGTTCCGCTGGCTCAAGGACAAGGGCGTGACCGCCGTCATCACCGGCGAGAGCGGCGATGGCGTGCTCACCCGGCACGGGCTGGAAGAGTACGTCTCCGACTGCGTCATCTTGCTCGACCACCGGGTGGTGGACCAGGTCTCGACGCGGCGACTGCGGATCGTCAAGTACCGGGGCACCACGCACGGCACCAACGAATACCCCTTCCTGATCGACGAGGACGGCATCAGTGTCCTGCCCGTCACGTCCCTGGGGTTGCAGCACGTCGTGAGCGCCGAGCGCGTCTCGAGCGGTGTCACGCGGCTCGACATGATGCTCGGCGGCGAGGGCTACTTCCGGGGCAGCACGGTCCTGATCTCCGGCACGGCGGGCAGCGGCAAGACCAGCCTCGCCTCCCACTTCGCCGCCGCCGCTTGCCAGCGCGGGGAACGCTGCCTGTACTTCGCCTTCGAGGAGTCGCCGGGCCAACTGACACGCAATATGCGGTCCATCGGCATCGACTTCGAGCCGTACATGAAGAAGGGCTTGCTGCAATTCCACGCCAGTCGCGCCTCGATCCACGGCCTGGAAATGCACCTGGCGACCATCCACAAGCTGGTCCGGCAATTTCAGCCTCGCGTCGTCATCATGGACCCGGTCGGCAGCATGACGGCGGTGGGCACGCGACGGGACGCTACCGTGATGGTGACCCGGCTCATCGACTTCCTCAAGATGCAGGAGATCACCGCGTTCCTGACCAGCCTGACCAGCGGCGACGAGGCCCTGGAAACGGTCGATGTGGAAATCTCCTCCCTCGTGGACACCTGGCTGCTCCTGCGCGACCTGGAGTTGGGCGGCGAGCGGAACCGGGTCATCAACGTCCTCAAGTCGCGCGGCATGGCCCACTCCAACCAGCTCCGCGAGTTCCTGCTGACCGACCGGGGCGTAGAATTGCAGGACGTGTACCTCGGCGCGGAGGGCGTCCTCACCGGCTCCGCGAGGCAGGGGCAAGAATCCAGGGAAAAGGCCGTCGCCATGCTGCGACAGCAGGAGGTCGAGGGCAAGCAGCGCGAGCGCGAGCGGAAGCGGGAGGCGCTGGAGGCACGGATCGTCGCCCTACAGAAGGAGTTCGAGGCGGAGGAGGAGGAGGCCAAGCGCCTCATCGCCCAGGTCCACGCGAGCCAAGAAGTCCTCGGCAAGGACCGGGAAGAGATGGGCCGCAGCCGCAAGTCCGACACGAACGAGCCGTCCTCCCGTTCCCCCAAGATCCCACGGAGCCGCAAATGAATCCGCCAGCCGATCCCGCCGAGACGGGAGTGCCCGCCGAGGCCACCGGGGGGCCGGAATTTTGGGAGTTGCGACTGTACATCGCCGGGCAGTCGCCGAGGTCCGTCGCCGCCTTCGCCAACTTGAAGAGGATCTGCGAGGAACACCTGGCGGGCCGCTACACGATCGAAGTGATCGACCTCATGAAGCAACCGCAACTGGCGGCCGGCGACCAGATCGTGGCGGTCCCGACGCTCGTGCGGACGCTGCCACAGCCGCTACGCCGGGTCGTGGGCGACCTCTCCAACACCGAACGCGCCCTCGTCGGGTTACAACTGAGGCCCGTGACCAAGAAAGGCCCGCCCTCATGACGAAGCGAAAGGATGAAACGGGCGGCACACCCGAGCCGGGTGCCGGGCCGCCGGCCGACGCCCCGGAGCGCTACGTCTTGCGCCTGTACGTCACCGGCATGACGCCGCGCTCGACGCAGGCGTTCGCCGCCATCAAGGCCCTCTGCGAGGAGCACCTCCAGGGGTGTTACGACCTGGAGGTGATCGACATCTACCAGCACCCGCAACTGGCGAAGGACGAGCAGATCATCGCCGTGCCCACGCTGGTCAAAAAACTGCCGACGCCCTTGCGCCGCCTCATCGGGGACCTGTCCGACACGGAGAAGGTCCTGCTCGGCCTGGACCTGCGCCGCAAAACTTAACCAGGGATGACGGATGACGGACGCGAACCTGCGAGAGGAAAACGCCGAGTTGCGGCGTCGGCTCGAAGAGGCCGAGGAGGTGATGCGGGCCATAGGCAACGGCACCGTGGACGCCTTCGTGGTCGCGGAGCCGCAGGGGAACCGGGTCTACACGCTCCAGACTGCGGACCGCCCCTACCGCCTGCTGGTCGAGCAGATGCACCAGGGCGCGGTCACGCTGAACGCCGACGGCACCATCGTCTACTGCAACCGCCGCTTCGCCGACCTAGTGGGCCGACCGCTCGAGCGACTGGTGGGCGTTGCCTTCCGCGACTTCATCCCGCCCGACGCCCGAATCGATTACGAAGGCTTGCGGGAACACGGCCGCGCCGGTTCGAGCCAAGGGGAGAGCCATGTGCAGGGTGCCGACGGCGCGCCGGTCCCGGTCTTCCTCACCTTCAACGCGCTCCCGCCGGACTGCGGGGCTGCGGTCGGCGTCCTCGTGACCGACCTGACGACCCAACGGCATCACGAGAAACTGAACGCCGCCCTGGAGGCGCTCGAGGAATCCGACCGCCGCAAGAACGAGTTCCTGGCGATGCTCGCGCACGAACTGCGTAACCCCCTCGCCCCGATCCGCAACGCACTGCACGTCCTCCGGTTGACGGGCGGCAACGGGGAGGCGGTCGCCTCGGCGTCCGAGATGATGGAGCGCCAGGTCAGCCAGATGGTCCGGCTGGTGGACGACCTGCTCGACGTGAGCCGCATCACTCGGGGCAAGATCGAACTGCGCAAGGAGCGGGTCGAATTGGCATCCGTCGTACACCAGGCCGTCGAGGCGGCCCGCTCGCTCTACAAGAGCATGAACCACGAACTGACCGTCACGTTGCCGGCGGAGCCGATCCACCTGGACGCCGACCCGACCCGGCTGGCCCAGGTGGTGGGCAACCTCTTGAACAACGCCTGCAAGTTCACCGACAAGGGCGGTCGCATTTCGCTCGAGGCCGGGCGAGAAGGCGAGCAGGCCGTCCTCCGGGTGCGGGACAGCGGCATCGGCATCGCCGCCGACCAGCTCCCCCGCATCTTCGACATGTTCGTGCAAGTCGATACCTCGCTAGAGCGTTCGGTAAACGGGCTGGGCATCGGCCTGACTCTGGTGAACAGCTTGGTGGAGATGCACGGCGGCACGGTGGAAGTCCGCAGCGCCGGCATCGGTCGCGGGAGCGAGTTCGTGGTGCGACTGCCGATCACGGTCGATACGCCCAGACCGTCGCCGCCAGAGCCGACCCCCCGCGAGCCGACCGCGACCGCCCGCCGGATCCTCGTCGTCGATGACAACCGGGACTCGGCCACGTCGCTCGCGATGCTGTTGGACCTCACCGGCAACGAGACGCGCACGGCCTTCGATGGCCTCGAGGCGGTGGAAGCGGCGGCGGCATTCCGGCCCGAGGTGGTGTTGCTCGACATCGGCCTGCCGAAGTTGAACGGCTACGAGGCGGCCCGTAAGATACGAGAACAGTCGTGGGGTAAGAAGATGGTGCTGGTCGCCCTGACCGGCTGGGGCCAGGAGGAAGACCGGCAAAGGTCCAGAGAGGCCGGGTTCGACGGCCACATGGTCAAGCCGATGGATTACGCCGCCCTCATGAAGCTACTGGCCGAGTTGCTGCCGACGGAGAACGCGCCGTAAGGGTAGTGCCTCGGCCTGGCGGACGCAGCCGTAGGGTGGGCCTCGCTCCTGTCGTTTATACACAACTTCGTCACTGTTTACTGCCAAAGGCTTGCCAGGCGAGGGAGAAGTCGGCCATCCTGCGTAAGCCGATCCACAGGGGTTGTGGACCGGCTGGAGCTTCACCCGCCCGGTTGTTGTAACCGCCCAGTTGCGTCAGCAGACGCATCATCTCCGCCAGTTCCGGCGGCTTTTTCGGCAGCGGCCGTTTGGCCACCACCAGCCACACCGACTTCCATTCGCCCTCCTCGAACACCACCGTGCATGGCAGCCTCGGGCAGGTACGGTTCAGGTACGTCAGGTACGACACACGCCACGCCACGATCGCGTACATCGCCAGGCAGTTCTTCAGCCTCGCCTGCGTTTCCAGTTGGATCTCCTCGACCCGGCAGCCAGTCTTCCACATCCGGTTGAACACTTCCACCGCCCAGCGCGCCGCGTAATAATCGATGACCTTCGAGACCTCCTCGACCGTGCCGATCGGCAAACGGGTCGGCAGCAGCCAGGACACGTCCGTGCCATCTCCGGGGCCTCCCACCTCCTCGACGAGTACCACATTCATCGTCACCGACGGCAGGTGCGACCGTTCGTGCGGTGGCTTCACTTCCATCCTCTGGGCGCGGACCTCCAACCTCGCGGTTCGCGCTTTGCGTTTCGGGGTTTCGCCCCGTTCGAGGATCCGCGTCGTCAGCAGGCTGCCGACACCGACCTCGGCGCGCACCTTGTGGTACACGGCCGGCCCTGACGCCAGGTCGTGTTCCGGGGTACAACGATCCACTCGGGCACGGCTCGAGTAGTCGGCGCGGGGGCCTGGGTTTGCTGGGCATCGACGAAGATGTCGTAAATGTCCGCTTCGCGGTCCGCGACGCTGACGATTCGAGTCCCTGACGAATCCGCCGCCAACTGGCAGGCCAGTCGATAACCTTCCAGCCAGCGGAAACTCTCCTTCTGTTCGATCGGCAAGGAACTCCGCTCGTTGGATTTCCCGAGGGTCTGCGGATCCCGGTCGAAGTGGTCGAGGCCGATCACGCCCAGGATCAACTCGTCGGGGGTGACCGCCAAATGGAGGTGGGAGTACAGCCCGAACCGTTCCGCCTTGTTGAGGCATCGCGCGTCTTTGGGCGGGTGCTTGGTGTAGTCGAGCTCGGTCGTGCCCTGCACGGCCAACACGACGGGGTGTGGTCCCATGCGCCGGAGCGTGGCCTCGCGGTGGAGTCGCAAGAGCTCCTCGGGCGAGACCACCTCGTTGTCGAAGAAGCGATAGGCGGCGACGGTGTCGCCCCACCCGTTGCAAGCGGCATTGATGCTGGCTTCGGGGTTGGCGGCGAAGGCTTCGAGGAGGTGCTTGCTGCGCTTGTTCAAGCGTTCGTCGCCCAAATCGATCCGTCGAGTTCATCGGCGATGGTATCAGGCATCGTGGCTCTCCATGCAGATTTGGCAGGTGAAAAGGTGTCTACCGCTCAAAGAGAGAATTCCGTGCCAATCGAGCGAAATTCGTGACGACCTCCCGATTTTCTTCCCTGTCCGCCTGGAAAGTTGTGTATAAACGACAGCCGCTCGACCCACCCTACGAGTCGATCAACGTAGGCGCTCCCGAAAGTTTTGCCACACCCCTCGTTGCTCCCGTTGCGTCAATGCAGTGGACGCAAGGGAACCAAAGTGATACGCCGCTAGACTTGTGACTGACACCAGCAGTAAGAATACGACCCGCTGTTTCCAACGCGAGATGACCACAACGGCACCTCCGAGCCTGCACTTTGTGCAAACGAGTTACGATTCGGTCTCTATTCGAGACCGGCCGAGAGTGCGATCGGACGTGATTTTCAGGCGGGCCAGGCGCTCTCACGCCGCTAGCGCGAGCAACCGTTCCGCCAGTACCCGGAATCTCTCCTTGGTTGGCCGTCCGGCCAAAGCCTCCTCGATTTCATTTCGCAACGCCTCTCGCTGCAACGCCTCACGTTTGTCATTGTGCGAAGGGCGGCGCGGCCCCTGCTTCGCTGTCCCAGGGGCTGGCGCTTCGGTCCACCAACTCCTCTTCCGCCTTGTCCCACGCCCATTTCTCCCCCACGCTGTACATCCACAGGTTCAGGTCGAAGCACCCCTCGTTGCCGTGGACGTTGCGCACCTGCTGCTGGCCCGCCCCCCAGACCCCCTTCTCATCCTTGAAGACTTGCTCCTCCGCGTCGAGGTCCGCCATCGCCTCCAGGATCTCCACCGCCGTCACCTCCTGGCCGATGCCGAAGAACGGGATCCACCCATCCTCCTCCTTGACGATCACCACGCGGATGACGCCCCCCGCCGGCCGGTACGTCGCCAGGAAGGTCTTGATCATCTTGGTCACCTCCTCGCCGTACTGCACGCACTCCACCTGTTGCCAGCCCCGCGTCTGACCCGCTCGCTTGGCTAGGCTGATCCGCCCCTTGCCGTAGGTGGCCTGTGGACCCCGCTGGCCCGCAGGCTTGGGCGGCGGCAGCGAACACAGGGCCGCGTCCTTCCGCAAACGGCTGACCACGGTGAAGCCGGCTCGCGTGGCCCCCCGGAGGAACGGC
>JANXSH010000686.1 GCA_025356615.1 Planctomycetia bacterium
CCCGTTCCATTCGAGGACCGGATCGGCGGACAGGAGACAGCGGTCTTCGAGATGCTCGAGCCGAATCGGGCGCGAGCGGAGCGTGTTTCGTTGACCGGAACCGCGAATCCGAGTCGCGGTTCTGCCAAAGAGGAGAGGAGACGACATGCAGAGAACTCCCAAGAAGATGTGACCCATCACCTGAGTTCGTTCGAACAACGAATCGAGGCGAAGATAGGAAATGTGTTAGGTTGTCCGAACGCCATCGATGCCCTTGTGGCTCCGACGACGAACACCCACACGGCTCAGGAGTCGATCGAGCCTTTCCCGGAGTCCTTGGGATCTCGATTTCGGTCCTAGAGAAAGAGAGTACGCCCTCAATGGGATGGTTGCAATGATTTTTCCGCGAATAGTGATTCGGGGGAGTGAATTGGAACATTCATGGCGGTTCACAGCATCGTGGCATCATCGGAAGATCGAATGACACTCGTTGCAGCTCGCGTTGACTCGGCCCAGCGCCTTTTTCAGCGTCTTGGGGTCGTTCGCCTCGATGGCCGCGATCATCTTCTCGGTCCCCGCCTTTATCTCGTCGTTGTGTCTGTTCCAGGCTATCGGGTTCCTCGGCCCTTTCGCCTTCGCCGGGGCGAACGCCTTCGTCACCTCGTAGATCGTGAGGTTGTAGTACGCCGCCCGCAGGAGGAGATCCTTCTCGGCCAACAGCTCCGCCTTCGTCAGTTCCCTCCTCGTGCCCAGGTCGCTGAGGCGCTTCTCGATGCCGTCCCCCGGATTTTGTTTCGCGGGGTCGAACCCGATCCCCATTCGATGGGTAGGCTTGTAGACCTTCGCCATGATCTCATCGAGCGCATGGTTCGTTTTCATGGTAGCGATCAAGGCGTTTACCTTGGGACGATCCACCTTCTCTCGGTGTAGCAACTGGAAGAGATCCTCGAGGTCTTTCTTGACTGGGTCCGTGAAGAGCGCGTGACAATGGGTGCAACCGGAACCGATCTTCGCCATCGCCTTCTTCAGTGCGGCGGGGTCGTTCGCCTTCACGGACGTGATGACGCCCTCGGAGCCGGACTTCATCTCGGCGTTGGCCGCGTGCCACTTGGCGACCTTACGGAACTGCTTCGGTGGGCCGAACGCCTTGTTGATTTCGAATAGGGCAAGGTTGTAGTACGCGGTGCGGAGCAGGAGACCCTTCTCGGCCTGGAGCTGGGCCTGCGTCAGTTCCTGCTTGGTGCCCAGGGCGAAGATGCGCGACTCGATGCCGTCGCCTACGCCCTTCTTGGCCGGGTTCCAGCCGATCCCCTTGCTCTTGGTCGGCTTGTAGACCTTCATGATGTCTTCGAGTTCATGGTTCTTCTGCATAGCAGCAACCTGGGCTTTGACCTTCGCCTGATTCACCTTCTTGACGCGGAGCAACTCGACGAGTTGGTCTAGGTCTTTCTGGACGCCGGCGACCTGGAACCACCTCGCGTCCGCGTCGCCGATCGTCAGGATGAGCGCGGCGAGCAACGTCGCGCCACAGGCCAGCAGTCGGGGCATCGCGATCATGACTATCCCCCTTGAGGAATCGATTCAAGACAAATTGTCTGAATCGAGGATATCGCATGATCCTCTCTCCCGTCAAGGGGCATTCTTTCGAGATTCGCGCAAGAAACGAGCCGGAAGCGTGAGCGACGAATTCCTTATCCGTCGCTCACGCTCCCGGCTCGTCACTCGCCCGATGTCGGTCAACGGTCGCGGAAGTCGGCGTGACACTCCGTGCAGCCCCCGCCGATCCGGCCCATGGCCTTCTTCAGCGCGACGGGGTCGTTCGCCTTGACCGCCGCGATGACTTCCTTGCTGCCTTCCATGATCTCGTCGTTGTGCTTCTTCCAGTCGTTGGGGCCTTTGCCGCCCTTGATCTTGTCGGGGGCGAAGCCCTTGGTGATCTCATACAGGGCGAGGTTATAGTAGGTGGCTCGCAGGATGAGTTCCTTTTCCTTCGCCATTTGGGCCTTGGTCAGTACCTTTTTCGTGCCCAGGTCGTTGATACGCTGCTCGATCCCGTCGAGCTTCCCCGGCTTCGCGGGGTTCCAGCCGAGGCCCTTCTTCGCGGTCGGCTTGTAGATCTTCATCAGGTCGTTGAGGTCGTCGTACTTCTTTTTGATGTCCGCGACTGCCGTCTTGACCTTCGCGTCATCGACCTTGTCGCCCTTGAGCAACTCGACGAGAGCGTCGATGTCTTTCTTGATGGCGGCGTCGTCGTAGAAGTTACGCGCCGTCGCATTATCGGTCGAAAGAATGAGGGCAAACACCAGCGTCGTGCCCGAGGCCAGGATACGTCCAATCCTGCTCATACAAGTCTCCGTTCGGGTTCATGCGGTTGGGTCGTTCCCCGAGCGGGATCGCATCGAGGGGGTGGGTGTTCTTCTCGTACTTCGGACTGTCCGACACCTTGCTCAGACAACTCCGCTGAGATCATGATATTCCTCTCCCGCGCCGACGCAAGACCTGGCTTTCGATTTCCATCGCGAACGGGTGCGAGATATGCTAAACTATACAACCGTGCCGTCTCCCCCCATGCGACGGGAATCGATCATGAAGCCCACGCCCTCTCCGCAGACTCCCCCTTCCATCGCCGGACGCGATCGGCTGCCCGCGCCGGCCCGCGCGTTCCTCGATCAACTCGTCGGCTGGGGGCTACTCGACCCGGAGGAGGGGGAGGCGTTCCTCGCCGACCGGGCCGACCGTTTAAGAGAGTACCTGAATCAGGATTTGCTGATGCAGGCGCTCTCCCGCGCGGGACTGTTGACCCCGTTCCAGGTCGATCGCCTGCGGGGCGGTAGTTCGCACGGGCTGATCCTGGGCGGGTATCGCGTCCGGGAGGAACTCGGCAAGGGGGGAATGGGCACCGTGTACCTCGCCGAACACCGCCTGATGAAGCGCCGCGTGGCGATCAAGGTCGTGCCGGTCGATGAAGAGTGTCCCGCCGGGATCAAGCTCCGATTCTTCTCCGAGATGCGCCTGCTCGCGGAGCTGTCGCACCCCAACGTCGTCTTCGCGCTCGACGCCGGGGAGGTTCCCGCCGAGCGCGGCCGATCGCCCCTCGTCTACCTCGTCATGGAGTTGGTCGATGGGGGCGACCTCGAGCAGTACACCATGAAGCACGGCCTCCTCGGGGTCAACGAGGCGTGTTCGATCATTCGCCAGGCGGCGGCGGGGCTTCAGGCCGCTCATGATCGGCACCTGGTCCACCGCGACCTGAAGCCGTCGAACCTCTTGCTCACCTCGTCGAGGCAGGTCAAGCTCGTCGATTTCGGCCTCGCCCGGCAGTTCTCGAGCCGCCTGACCGACCCTCGCGCGTTGCTCGGCAGCGTCGAGTTCATGCCGCCGGAACAGAGCCACGACCCCTCGGCGGTCGGGAAGGAGGCCGACATCTACGGTCTCGGCGCGACGCTCTTCTGGCTGCTCACCGGCGAGGGGCCGTACCCGTTCCACGAGCACATCGGCCAGGCGCTGCGCGTACTCCAACAGCAAGAGCCGAGGCGACTGCGAGAGCTGCGTCCGGATGTCCCCCCGGCGCTCGACGACCTCGTCGCGCGGATGCTGCAACGTAACCCGAGCCACCGGCCCGCCTCCGCGCTCGCCGTCGTCAACGCGATCGCCCCCTTCGCGGCGTCCGGTTCGGGCCAACTGCCCGTGGTGGGCCGGCATCCCACCCGCGAAGCCGCCCCGTCGGGCGAGGGGCTGCCGCGCGTCCTCATCGTGGAAGACGACCTTCGCGTGCGATTGTTGCATCGTGCCATCCTGGAGCAACTCGGCTGCGAATGCCACGAAGCGCGCGACGGGGCCACGGCCCTGGCGGCGACATCCGGCCATCGCTTCGACCTCGTCCTGCTCGATCTGGCGCTGCCGGGCCTCGACGGGAACGAACTGTGCCGATTGCTGCGCGAGCGGCTGAACGACCCCCACTCGAAGATCCTCGTCGTCGCGGAGACGGGCGACCAGGACAGCCTACCGGGTGGGGCCGACGACTGCATCGCCCGGCCGTTCGACCACAAACAGTTGGCGGCGAAGGTACGGCAGGTGTTGGAGTTGAAACTCGCCCAGGACAGCGTCGGTGCGCTTACGGATCAGGTCTCGCAGGCGAACGAGCAGATGGAACAGAGCCTACGGGCGAGGAAGGCCGACCTGCGAGAGGCGCACAACGCCTTGCTCTTCGCGATGGCCAAGATCGCCGAGTCGCGCGACGGGGAGACGCCCGGCCACCTCCGGCGGATGCAGTGCTACACGCGGACCTTGGCCCTGGAGGCGAACAAGACCGCCCCCTGGCAGGGACTCGTCGATGATCGGTTCCTCGAGCAGATCGAGCGCTGCGTCCCGCTACACGACATCGGCAAGATCGGCCTGCCCGACGAGATCCTGCTCAAGCCGGCCACGCTCTCCCCCGCCGAACGGACCCTCGTCGAGACGCACCCACTCATCGGCGACCGCATCCTCGAGGCGCTGAGCAAGGAATACGGCACGTCACTCGATTTCCTGGGGACCGCGCGCGTCATCGTGCGTCACCACCACGAGCGCTACGACGGCAAGGGCTACCCCGACCGGCTCATGGGGGACGCCATCCCGCCGGCCGCCCGTCTCGTCGCGGTCGCCGATGTCTACGACGCCCTGCGGCGTATGCGGATGTACAAGCCTGCGATGTCGCACCGCAGCGCCATCCACGTCCTCACCGAACGCTCCCACGGCCAGTTCGACCCGCACCTGGTTCGCGCGCTGCTCCGCTGCCAGGCGGAGTTCGAGCAGATCTACCGCGACCTGGAGGAGTGAACGGGCATACGCGCCCGGCATGAAGACCTGGGTCTTGACGACGGATAACACGGATGGGACACGAGACGGAGTGTGAATCACCATGCACTTATCTTCCCGCCTTTCGTTTCATCCGTGTTCATCCCTGTCATCCGTGGTTCGACCGCCTTTTCAGAACAAGATCGGCTTGCCGAGCTTGCGGCGGACGACCGTGAATTGTCCGCCGTGCATCAGTGAATGGTCCGCCACGAGCAGGATCAGCGAGCCGAGCGTCGGTGCGATGTGGGCCATCGAACCGACGGTGGGCCGATCGAGGTCAGCATCGGTGAGCGTGCCGAGGGCCGCGACCGTGGACTCTCGCGTCTGCGCGAACACACCGAGGTAGGCGGCCTTGTCGGCGAAGCCGACGGGTGGGTCGATCGTGGCCGTCGCTTTCGCGTGCCGCTCGGCGAAGCCCGCAGGGAGTTCGGGGTAGCCCACCCCCGGCAGCTCCGTGCCGATCAGGTTGCGCTCGGACAAGATCAAGTGGCCCATCTGCCAGGCGATGTGATTCGCCCCCTCGACGGGGCGGACGAGCAGATCGGCGTCCGAGAGGTCGCCGATGAACCAGTTCACGAGCTGTTGGGTCGATCGAAGGGACGTTCGGATGGCGTCGATACCGGTCATTCATTCACTCCTGGCCACGAGGGCGGCATTCGAGGGCGATAGGGATTATAGTAGGGAACTTGGCAATGATGAAGTTCACTCAGATACACTGGTCCGACCTAACCCCCTAACCCCCTTCCCTAAAGGGAAGGGGGGACCAGAGGCGAATCAGCGACGTGACTATCTCGGTCTGGCTCC
>JANXSH010000687.1 GCA_025356615.1 Planctomycetia bacterium
GCAGTGCTGCGGGTGACCGTATAGTACATGGTACGCAAGCCTCCGTGTCGGAATGGTCCTGTTTTCCAAAACCATTATCGGGACGGAGCTTGCGTTCATCTACCCCCCTCCACCTGGAAGGCGTCCAGGTTTGCTTCTACTGAGACTGTGACTTTGTGGTTAGCTTCTTTCATGAGGCATGCTCCGATTGTCGCGATCGGCCCATCTTCTGCAAGGGGGTAGCGCCTTGGTTCGCGCCGTGTCCAGCCCAATCGTCGCCCTTCTCCCTTACTTCGAGGGGTTCGTGAAGAGCCGCCTTGACCCCTATTTCCTACACGGGTAATATTCCCCTCGTCGTGACGCTGCGGCTCGTCCGAGGCGACGCGACAAATGCTCTCACTCTTCCCGAATGCGGGCCAAGGATGGTCCGGCATCAGGAGACTCGGTCGCTTGCCCTGCGAACTCCAGGATGGGTGTTTCGTCGTGGACTCCGACCTCGACCCGAACGTCGAGGCATCCTCTTCGTGCCACCTAACTATCATGTGGATCATTCGCTGTGCCGGTGCCGTGCGTGTGTGGACCCCGGCTAAGGTCAACCTCTTCTTAGAGGTGCTGAGTCGTCGGCCCGACGGCTTTCACGACCTGGCCACGCTGATGGTGACGGTCGGCCTGTACGACACCCTGGAGATCCGCGAGGACTCCACCGGAGAAGTACGGCTGACCTGCGACGTGCCTACTCTCTCGACCGGGGAAGACAACCTGATCGTGAAAGCAGTCCGTCTCATGCAACGGCGTTACGCGGTCACGGCCGGCGTGGAGATCCGCCTTCGCAAGCGGATCCCTATGGCGGCGGGGTTGGCCGGCGGCTCGTCCGACGCGGCGGCCACACTCGCGGGACTCGATCGCCTCTGGCGGTTGGGTCTGGGGAACGACGAACTCGGAAGACTCGGCGCGGAATTGGGTAGCGACGTGACGTTCTTCTTCCACGGTCCCGCCGCTTGGTGTACGGGACGCGGAGAGGTCGTCGAGCCGTTACCGATGCGGAAGCCGCTCGACCTGGTGTTGGCCTGCCCCGAGGTGGGACTATCCACGGCGAGTGTGTTCCGGGCGCTGACCTTGCCTTCGACGCCGATCCCAGGCGACGAAGTGCGGCAGGCCCTCGAAGGCGGAGAGATCGATCGACTCGGAAAGGCCTTGCACAATCGGCTCGAGGAGCCGGCGACAAAATTAGCCCCCGAGGTGGCGAGGTCGCGCGAACGAATCGCGAGGCTGGACCCGGCCGGGGTTTTGATGAGCGGGAGCGGCAGCACGGTATTCGCATTGGCTAGAGACGCCGCCGACGCCTTACGACTTTCACGGTCTCTGACTTCTCGTCATGACGACGGGGTAAGGGATCGTGTCTTTGTGGTTCGAAGTTGCTTTTGAATGTGCCACAGTCCATAGGAGAACAGACGTGGTCATCACCGAAGTCCGTATCAAGCTCATGGAAGATAACAACGAGAACGAGCGCCTGCAGGCCTTCTGCTCGGTGACGTTCGACGATGCTTTTGTTGTTCGCGATCTGAAGATCATCGAGGGCACCAAGGGCTCATTCGTAGCCATGCCCAGCCGTAAACTGACCGACCGCTGCAACCACTGCGGCAGCAAGAATCATCTTCGCTCTCGCCACTGCAATCAGTGCGGCGGCAAGCTCGACGAAGACCGCGCCACCCGAGACTCGGACGGCCGGGTCAAGCTCCACGCCGACATCGCGCACCCGATCAACAGCGCGTGCCGGGAAATCATCCAAGGAGCCGTCCTGCGGGCCTACCAGCTCGAGCGCGAGCGGTCCAAGCAGCCCGGCTACACCTGCTCCTACGACGACTACGACAGCGACGATTTCGAGGCGACCTCGTACACCCAGGTCGTCGCCGAGGTGAGCGGCACCAAGGGGTATCGCACGCACGGCTCGCACGGTGCCCGCACCGCCCATGCGAACACCGGGGCGACGACCGCCCGCGAGCCGAGGAAGACCAACGACTTCGGGGCCGGGATCAGCTGATTCCGAGGCAACGAGATGAACCAAGGGGCCGACCTTCGTCCTGAAGGTCGGCCCTTTTCGCATCGGGTGTGGCGGGACTTCTGAATTCCCTTTGTCGCGCAGCTCCGGCGGTGCCAGTCATCCGCTCGCGGCACGCTTTCGGCCCCTCCTCACTTCTTGGGCGGTGTGAAATCCCAGGCCCTGAGCTTCCCCGTAACGTCCACGGCGACCAGTTTCCGCCCGTCCGGCGTGAAGCGGACTTTGGAGGGGAAGAAGCCGTCGTCGAACTGCATGCGCAGGGAGAGGGCTCGCGTCGTGTAGTGGTAGATGCGCAGTTCGCCGATTTGGCCGCTGTTGAAGCCTTTGGGCGGCTTGTCCGGCCGGCTGGGGCCGACGGTGGCGAGCCACTCCCCGGACGAATGCAGGGCGAAGCCGAAGGTGCCTATCTGGTGGCTGATGTTCAGCGGGGTGATCTTGCCGCTGGCGATGTCGATCAGGAGCATCCCGCGACGCTCGGCCGCCGCGCCTTTGACCTCGATCCCCTTGCGAAAGTCGTCCTCCTTGCCGGACAGGCAGGCGAGCAGCGCCTTGCCGTCGCGGGTGAACGCCAGATGCCATAAGGACCAGTCCTTGGCATCCTCGCCGGCCGGCAGCAGGTCGGCCTTGCGGATGGCCTTCCCCGAGCGGATGTCCCACACCACCACCTTCTGGCGATACACTTCGCACGCCAAGAACCTGCCGTCCGGGCTGACCGCAAGCTGATCGGGCGTGTCGTCCTCCTCGAGCGCTTCGCCCTTGAGATCTCGTCTCCGGTCGCGGCCGGCCGTGTCCAACAGGGCGATACACCCTTTGTCGTTCACCGCCACCTTCGAACCGCCGGGCAGGCAGGCGACTGCATACATTGCGTAGGAATCTTCCAACTGCGGAAGCGACAGGGAAGGGAGCGGCGCGGCGGTCTTGACATTCCAGACGCGAACCGACGGGTCGAGGTGCGAGCAGACCGTGACGATGCGCGAGCCGTCGGCCGAGACGGAAACTCCCTTGATGCGTGCTTTGTGGCCGTTCGTGAAGGCGCGGACGGCCTTGGTGCGGAAGTTGACGATGGCCCCGGCCGGGGGAACCTCCTCGTAACTCCGATCCTTATCGTCGGGGTCGTGGGGCTTGCCCCCGACGACGACGATGGACTCGTTGTCCGCCAGCATGGCGACGGCATCTATCACCACCCCCTCGAGGGTGATCTTGACCGGGTTGGTGAGCCGGACGCGGGTGGGGGGGGCGGGGGCGGGGGCCGCCGCGACCAGCGCCGCGAGCAGAGCGGCGACGGCGGCGGGATGTCGCCGGGCAGTGATGCGGGAAGGCATGGGAACTCCTCCTCAGGTTGGCGCGTGACCGGGCCGCGCGGGTGTGCGGTTGACTCGCTGTTATCCTTAGCCCCCACATCTCAGACGGGGGGCCAACATCAGATACCTTCATCAGACGGGACTCGCGGGGCGGACGCGGCGAGATATCCCGCCGCGCCCGCTCCCCGGTCATCTCTGGCCGATGGTCACGGATCTCCCTGGAGCGTCGCCGTCTTCAGATTGTCGTCGATGAACCACACCGCGCCGCCGATGGTGGCGGCGTTCTCGGTCTGGGTCCTACCGGCCGGGGTGGTATAGGTCATTTTGACCCGGATCTGATACTGAACGACGCACTTCCCGGAACGGTCCTTGCCGGCCGCCGGGCGCGGCTCGACCGCATAGGTGAATAGAACGTCAGGAGTGACCGTGACCCCGGTATAGCCGCGTGCCTTCGCGCTCTTCTCCGCAGTTGCCACAGCCTTGTCCAGGATCTTGCCCTGGCCGACCGCCTGGGCCAAGCTATTCGCAGACGTGGTGGTCGTTGTTCCCGTCGCGGACCGAATGGGGGCATCGTTCATCGCTTTCATGACCGAATCCTGGACGGCGAGCTTCCCGACCTTCTTCTTGGCGTCTTCACCGATCTGCTGAATCTTCTGGTTATAGTACGCCTGCGGGAACTTGCCCACGGCTCCCCCGGCCAGGAACGCCCCGCCGGGTGCCGGCTGATTCGGCCCACCATACGCCACGAGCAAGTGACCGCTATCGGCGCTGACGTAGGGGAACGCCTGGGACAGCACGTCCGACGATTGCGTCGGCCACCCGCTCGATGGGAAAGTGACTGACCCGCCACCGCCCTCGGTCTGGGTGGACGAGTCGCTGAACGACTGCCCGTTCCGCACCCCCGAGGAACTCGTTGTCGTCGTCGATCCTCCGGTGTACGCATATAGTGAATCGACCACCCGCATCCCGTCGGCGGCGTCGTGGTAGTCGAACACGTTGCTGTACGAGCCGTTCGTGGTCCGGTCGCCGGTGTAGTTGAACGTCATGGTGTACGGCACCCCGAGATCGTCGGTCCCGGTCGCTTGGTCGCCGGTCACCGTCAACACGTTGTGCGCCGCCATCGAGGCGGTCTCGGTAGCATGGTAGTCCGCCGAGACCAAGTTGGAGGTATACGACCCGCTGCCGGTGATATCCAAGCCGCCGGTGTAGGTCTGGTCCTTGTGGTAGTTCTCCGTCCCGCCGGTCCCGGTCAGGACGCCGGCCGGCTCGTCCTCGATCACATGGCCCATGTCACTGTCGTGAGATGTCGTGCTGTACGAGTTGACATCGAGCCGGCCGTTCCCCCAGGTCGCCGTCTCGGTGAGGGAGCCGGAGAGTTCGCTCCGACCGTGGAAGGAGAAGTTCGTCGCCGCCGGATCCTCCGCTTTCCAGAGGAGCGGCGCGGACAACGGGGTGACGGGCACGGGGAAGGTGCCGCTGAAAGGCGTGTTCCAGCTGTTGTCGTAGTCTTGGTCGGGCATGCCACCCGAGAAGTGCGAGTGCTGGTGGTCGTGCTCCCAACTCGACCCGATCGCAGAGACCTGCGTGCCGCTGCCGCTCTGCGTCTTGCTATTGCCGCTGTCCGTCAAGCTGTCCGAGTAGACCCCGCTGGGGTCGGTCATGTGCGAGTGTGCGTGCCACTGATTGGCACTGCTCGCAGCGTAGGAGGTGAGCGTGACCATGCCGCTGGTGATGGTCCCCGACCAGGACAGCGACCAGTTGCTGGTCGAGGTGCCGTCCGAGGAATTGACCATTCCGCCCATCGTGGCGGCGTCGGTCTCCGCGTGATCCTCGCTCGTGGTCCCGGTTTCGGTGTAGATCTCGGTTTGCGGGACGAAGGTGTAGCCCGAGTAGCTGCCCTGAAGGATGATGTGGTAGCTGATATTACTGGATAGGTGGCCGCTTGCGCTACTCACGCCCCCCCCCCCCGCCAGAGGCGGTATCCGTCGCGTTTGCCGAGCCAAGAATGTCGAGGGTGTAGGTGCCGCTATTGGCGGTGCCGCTCTCGTCGAGCGTGATCACATGCGAGAAAGACTTGTGAGGGGTGTGCGTTTCCGCGTAGCCACCCGAGGGGACCGACCCGAGGGATAACAGGGATACATCGAGCAGGCTGGCAGGGACGGCCGGGTTATCCCGCCGCTCCAACTCCTCCAGCCGGAGGATAGTCCGCTTCCGCAGCGCGGACGCGGGCTGCTTCCCGCCTTTACGCCATTTGTCGAGCCATGTCATGGTTGCACCTCCACATCGAGTCGAGCCAGTTGGGGAAGGCCCACTGCCCTCCCGGACAATTCACACCTTCGTCGTCATGCTTCCGCGAGGCGAACCCTCCACGAGAGGATTCGCCACGCCGTCCTCTCCCATCGGCACTCAGGAACGCACCCGAGCCGGTGAATGCGCCATCGCAGGGGTATCTGGCCGAGAGTGACCGCGTGTGTCGTTGAATAGGATTCCTGTTGATGTAAGCACGTTGCCACCCTTCTGTCAATGGGTCGGGCATTTTCCCCCTCTTTCCAGCGACGCTGCTCCTCCCTCCCGCACTCATCCGCTCGGCCGACCCATTGGTGTTACGGCGGCAGCCCAGAAACGGGCGAAGCTTGCTATAATGCACCCCGTCGCTCCATCTCCGCACCTTTCGTTGAGGATACCGCGCCATGTCCACCGCCGTGCAGCCCGAGAAGACCAACGACTTCGGGGCCGGGATCAGCTGATGCCGACTCGATGGATTGAACGAGAGGGCCGATCTTCAGGACGAAGGTCGGCCCTTTTCGCATTCGTCCGATAGTGCCTTCTCTGTCTTCTCTTCGGTGTAGGTCCGGTTTCCAACCGGACATTTGCAGTCTGTCCGGTTGGAAACCGGACCCACATCTCTTTGTTTCACAGCCGCTCGAGGCGTCTCAATTTTGCGCGGGCGTATCCGTCGTACAGTTCGCTGGGCATCTCTTTGTTTCACAGCCGCTCGAGGCGTCTCAATCGTCGTAGTCGCGTTGCTTATAGTGTACTGAATTTCACCACCGAACGCTGGACGGACGACAACTCGAACATCCCCCGCTAGCCTGGATTGCGCACCGAGGGTAGGCAAGGTGAGCCTCGCGCACTAACTAGAGCGGAGTTCGAGTCGCTGTAGCGGGGAGGGCGTAGAATGGTATAGGGGAGGAAACCCATGCGACCATTCAGCAACGACTTACGCCTTCGTATCCACGAGGCGCGCCAGGCGGGCGAGTCCACCTCCGACGTGGCCGAGCGCTTCGGCGTCTCTACCGCCTTCGTCCGACGCCTCGAGCAGCGCTTCCGTCTGACTGGCTACCTGGCCCCCAGATCGGGCGGGCACGGTCCCGCCACCAAACTCGATGGGCTCGAGGAGGAGTTGCTTCGGGCCGTGGCCGAGCGCCCCGACGCCACCGCTGCGGAACACCGCGAGCGGCTGAAACGGCCCGCCTCGCGCGTGACCGTCTGGCGGGCCATGCGCCGTTTGGGCCTGACGCGCAAGAAGAAGTCCACCCGTGCCAGCGAGCAAGATCGCCCCGTCGTGGACGAGGCCCGGCGGGCGTGGCTGGGCAAGATGGCGGGGATCGCCCCGAGGGATCTGGTGTTTCTCGACGAGACGGGGCAAACACCGCCATGCAGCGGACCCACGGCTACGCCCCGAGGGGCCGGCGGGTGGTCGCCTCTGCGCCGCTCGGGGACTGGCAGGCGGTGACCTTCGTGGGGGCGCTGACGGCGGGTGGCCTGGTCGCGCCGTGGGCGCTAGAAGGGTCGATGAACGGGGAGTGGTTCTTGGCCTACGTCGAGCAAGTCCTGGTGCCGGCCTTACGGCCGGGCATGGTGGTGGTGATGGACAACCTGCCCAGCCACAAGGTCGATGGGGTGCGGGAGGCGATCGAGGGGGCGAAGTGCCGGCTGGAGTATCTGCCGCCGTACAGCCCCGGACCTCGACCCGATCGAGAAGGCATACTCCAAGCTGAAGCGGGCGCTGCGTGACTGGGCGGCGCGCACGGTGGAGGGCGTCTACGAGGGCTTGCGCGAGATCATAACCCGCTTCGGATCGCCAGAGTGCCTCAACTACTTCAGACACTGCGGCTATGTACCCGCTACACCGACTCGAACTCCGCTCTAACTCGCCTTCCGAGGCGTGGAGCTGCGCCTTGATGGTTCGCGGGGCGTTCACGGATCCCGATACGGGTCGGTCGCCGAACCCGAGACTTTCGACATCGAGCGTGATTCGGCTCCGAACGATTCCCTCGACGAGCCATGCC
>JANXSH010000779.1 GCA_025356615.1 Planctomycetia bacterium
AGGCACTGCAAGAGGCGATCGAGTCGTACATGAAGTGGCGCAATGGGGAGCGCCCCATTAGTCGGCAGAGTTGGACCGAGTTCAAACGCCAACAGCGAGCCGCTTGACAGCGCGAAAGTCAGTGACTGGACGCGGCACTAGACTGGGCTAACGTATAAGATACGCCGCGACCACACCGGGTTGATCGAATCCATGCTGCCCGTCCCCTTCCGCGCGATGGACCCCGCCGACGACCTCGCCTGGCTCGCCGTCGCCGACTGGCTCGAGGAGAACGGAGAATCGGAGCGCGCCGAACTGACCCGCCTCACTCGACTCTCGAGGTATGATCTCCACCACCCGGACAGGCGATCGCGCGAGAATCGCCTGATGGAGCTGCTCGCCGCCGGCGTCGAGCCGTGCGTGGCGACGCTGACGAACTCGATCGGCATGGAGTTCCTCTACATCCCGGCGGGGACGTTCCTGATGGGGTCGCCGACGGAGGAAGTGGGACATCGCGCCGATGAGGGGCCGGTCCATGAGGTGGAGATCACTCGAGGCTTCTGGATGGGTACATATCCTGTGACGCAAGCGGAATACGAGGCGGTCATGGAAAAGACCCCCAGCCACTTCTCGGCGACAGGCGAGGGCAAGGACGAGGTGAACGGGATGGACACGAGCCGGTGGCCGGTCGAATGCGTCTCTTACAAAGACGCATGGTCATTCTGCAAGAAACTGAGCAGGCGAGGCGAGGAAAAGAGACAGAAGCGGGCGTACCGATTGCCGTCCGAGGCCGAATGGGAGTATTCATGCCGAGCAGGGATGGCATTTCACCCCTATTACTTCGGCAATTCCTTGACCCACAGTCAGGCCAACGTCGTACACGAGGTGCGAAGGACCACGCCAATCGGATCTTACCCGACGAACGCCTTCGGCCTTCACGACATGCACGGCAACGTCTGGGAGTGGTGCGCCGACTATTACCACGAGGACTATTATCATAAAAGCGACAAGAAAGATCCCCAAGGTCCGCAATCGGGGCCGGGCCGTGTATTACGCGGTGGTTCCTGGTGCAACGGTACAGCGTACTCTCGCGCCGCCTCTCGCAGCAGAAACGGTCAGGCGGTCCGCAGCAACCACTACGGCTTCCGCGTCTGTTTCACCCCTGCGACTTGATCCCTCGCCTTCACCCCACCCGCGCCGACGTGTATCCTGTCCTTCATGGACACGATCCGCCGCATCCTCGCCGACAACCTCGCCCGAGTCGAGTCTCGCCTCGCCGAAGCGTGCCGACGCGCGGGCCGATCGCGCGAGGACGTGACGCTCGTCGGCGTGACCAAGAGCGTACCCGCCTCAGTAGCGGCGGAGTTGTTCGCGCTCGGCGTCCGCGCCCTCGGCGAGGGTCGGCCCCAGGAACTCTGGCGAAAAGCAGCCCTGCTGCCCGCCGACGTGCGATGGCACCTCGTCGGGCACTTGCAGCGCAACAAGATCGACCGCACGCTGCCGTTGGCCCACCGCATTCACTCGATCGATAGCGTGCGCCTGCTCGACGCGCTGGAGGCGACGCCGGGAGAAGAGAAGATCAACGTCTTCCTCGAGGTGAACTGCTCCGGCGAGGCGAATAAGCAAGGATTCGGACCCGAAGAGGTTCGCCAGTTCGGCGACCACCTGCGGACTCTCTCCCGCGTCCGCGTCTGCGGATTGATGACGATGGCGGCCGTCACGGAAGACCCGGAGGCGTGCCGACCTACCTTCCGCCACTTGCGAGAACTGCGTGACGCGCTTCGCCTCACGGTGGGGGATGCGCACCCGCTGAACGAGCTGTCGATGGGCATGAGCGGCGATTTCGAGGTGGCCGTCGAGGAGGGGGCGACGTGCGTTCGGATCGGCACGATCCTGTTTACGGGACTGCCGCCATGATCGACCTGAGCGACCACGCCGAGGGTGTCTTGCTGCCGGTGCGGGCGAAGCCCGGCGCGCGGAAGGCGGGCATCCAGGGCGAGCGCAACGGCGCGCTCGTGGTGGCAGTGACCGCGCCGCCGGAGGACGGCAGGGCCAACGACGCGCTCGTCGAGCTGTTGCACGAACGGCTCGGCCTGAAGCGGTCGCGGATCGAGCTGGTTTCCGGACAGAAGAGCCGAGACAAGCGGTTCCTGCTGCGAGGCGTCACCCGCGCGGAGGTCGTGGTGCTGCTGGGGAAATGGGTAGAGGCGGACTTGTTCAGCGACGAGCCGGAAGCGTGACAGTAGTTTCAAGGATTCGGCGAGGTGGCGCGAAGACCTCACCCCCCAGCCCCCTCTCCCGCAGGGAGAGGGGGAGCAGGAGACGCCTCCAACGGCGTCACGTCTCCGCCTGATCCGGTCTTGCTCCCCCCTCTCCCTGCGGGAGAGGGGG
>JANXSH010000819.1 GCA_025356615.1 Planctomycetia bacterium
ATCGTGGGGGCCGCCGCCCTCGTTCTCCTCGTGATCGTGCGCCTGGTGCGCCGGATGATGCACGGCGTGATGTAATCTATCAGGTAAAGGCCCAATCATGAACCGCTACAAGTCCTGGATCCTGACCGACGCCCACGGCGACGTGTGGCTCGACAGCTTCGCCGCCAGCAACGACACGCTCCGCCTGCCGACCCCGCACGACTGGTCGATCCGCAAGCGCACCCTGCGCGGCGGCCTGCGCGACGGCGTGGACCTCATCGAGGTCCACAACGGCGCGCTCGCCTTCAGCGTCCTGCCGACGCGCGGCATGGGACTCTGGCGCGCCGACTACCACGGCCTCGGCCTCGGCTGGCGCTCGCCCGTCGAGGGGCCGGTCCACCCCAAGTACGTCAACGCCCTCGACCGGGGCGGCCTCGGCTGGCTGGGCGGCTTCGACGAACTCCTGTGCCGGTGCGGCATCGCCTCCAACGGCCCGCCCGGTGAAGACGCATGGACCGACGCATCGGGTGCCGCCCGCCGTGAGCCGCTGACACTCCACGGGAGAATCGCCAACCTACCGGCGGGGGCGGTCGAGGTTTCGGTCAATCTCGACCCGCCGTATGAACTCATGGTGACGGGCGAGGTCGAGGAGGCGGCTCTGTTCTTCGCCCAACTCCGACTGCGGACGACCTACACGACGGTTCCGGGGTCGAATCGCCTGGTCATCACCGACCGCGTCGAGAACCGGGGCGCGCGCCCCGTCGAGATGCAGATGTTGTATCACACGAACCTCGGCCCACCATTCCTGGAGGCCGGTAGCCGGGTGCTGGCCCCCATCCGCGAGATGTGCCCGATGACGATGCGCGCCGCCGAGGGCATCGCCACCTACGAGACGTGCGGCGCTCCCGTCCCCGGCTTCGCCGAGCAGGTCTACGCCTACGACCTGATCGCCGACAGGCACGGCCAGACGCTCGCCCTGCTGGAGAACGCCTCGGCGAGCCGGGCGGTGTGCCTGCGCTGGTCGCGCGATGCGCTGCCGTGCTTCACGGTGTGGAAGAACACGATGGCGCTCGAGGAGGGCTACGTCACCGGCCTGGAGCCGGGCACGAACTACCCGAACTTCCGGGGCTACGAGCGCAAGCAAGGCCGGGTGCGCCTACTGCCGCCGGGCGGCTCGTGGTCGAGCCGGATGAGCATCGAAGTCGCCGACACCCCCGACGGCGTGATGGCGCTGACGCGCGAGGTGGCGACGCTGCAAGCGCAGGCGAAGGCGGTCGTACACCGCACGCCGCAGGCGCGGATGTCGGCGAACGGGTGAGGTGCCGAATGGGCGCTCTTTGTCGAATAGGACGAGCAGCAAAGAGACGGGACCGAAGTAGAATTGAACGAACGGGTCAAGTTTGCTCGCGCCGCCTCGATCAGGTGTTAGGCCGTCTCGATTCGAGCGGACGAAGCGCCCGCGCCGACACGGATTGCAATCGGGGTCGATCTAGTCCTCCGCTACGAAAATACACTTACGAACCGGCTAGGTTCGCGGGTGAGTTAGCCGTTTGGCAGTGGCTCGGTTCACGAGCAGACGTTTGCCACCCTGGTGGTCGGGAGTACCCCGAAGTGTCCTCGGATTTGCCGCCCCTGCTGAGAAACGAAGTCTGAAATGGACATCGAGACGACTGCCCGGAAATTGCCCGCTACCGCCGGAGCGTTCCTCCTCGATCCCCCCTCCGAGAGCAAGGAATCGCTGCTGGATCGCATTTTGCGAAATCCTCGCATACCTTCCCCCCCTACATTAGCCCTGGAGGTGTTTCAGAAGTCGGGACGGGAGGACTGTACGGTCGGCGAAATCAGCGAACTACTCGCACACGACCCCGGATTGTGCGCGAAGATCCTGAAGACGCTGAACTCGGTGGTCTACGGGCGGTCCCGGCCCGTTACGAACGTGAAGCAGGCGGTGGCCATGCTGGGGAGCCGGCCACTCCGGTCCCTGGTGTTGGGGTTGGCGCTGCCCGTCATGCAGTCGGGATTCGAGGTGGAGATCGGCTTGAGCAGGTTCTGGAAGAAGTCCGTCGCAGCCGCCGTGATGGCCCGCGAGCTGGCGACGCGCTGCAACTGGCCCGCCCCGGACGACGAGATGGCCGCCAGTTTACTGCGGGATCTGGGCATGCTCCTTCTACATCAGGCATTCCCCGAACGGTATCGGCCCATTTGGACGGGCGAGGGCGACATCCTCGCCGAGGAGCAGTGCGAGTGGGAAGAGCGGTGTCTGGGGGTGCATCACGCGGACGTAAGCGCCGCCCTGTTGGAACGCTGGCAACTGCCGTATGAGTTCGTGGAATCGATCCGGTTCCACCACCACCCCCACCTGGTCCCGTGGAAGATCGACGCGATCGTGAATCGAGCTTTTCTCCTCGATTTCGTCTCACGCCTGACCGAACTCGAAGAGCGCCGCAAGAGCACTCTAGGAATGGAGGGGATCCTCCAATCGGCCCGTCTACGTTTCGGCCTCGAACGAGTCGATCTCGAAAAGTTCCTCAGCGAGGTACGCCCCAAGATCCAAGCATTCTCCAAGATCCTGGGCGTAGACATCGGCGCTTGCCCAAACTTCGACGAGCTTCTCGCGACCGGCTGCGAGGAACTCGTCCGTGTCTCGTTGATCGCCGCGACGATCACGGGCCCCAATCCCGAATGCGCACCGAGCGAAGGGATGATGGCTCGGACGTTCGTAGGGGGGAATCGGATCCAGGACCGACTCGAGAACGACGGTGCCTTTTCGGCCGGGTCTCGCATCCATCAGTACGAGGTGATCGAAGAAATCGGCCAAGGCGCGATGGGGATCGTTCTCAAGGCATTCGACCCAGGGTTGTCTCGACACGTCGCCATCAAGTTACTGGCCCCGCATTTGGCCAGGAGCGAGACGGCGCAGAAGCGATTCGCCCTCGAGGCCCGCTTCGCCGCAGCCCTGCGCCATGAGCATGTCGTCGCCATCTATGCCGTCAGCGAACTCGACGGCACGCCGTTCCTCGTCATGGAATATGTACACGGTTCGTCGCTCGGCGACCTCATCGACGAAGGCAGGGCATTTTCGATCGGTGAAATCGCGCGGATCGGCAGGCAGACGGCCCTCGGCCTGGCCGCAGCTCACGAGGCGCGACTGATCCATCGCGACATCAAGCCCGCGAACATCCTCCTCGAAGAAGGCACTCTGCATGTTCGCGTGGCCGATTTCGGCCTGGCCTGTGCTATCGACGAGGAGTTTCATCTTTCCCAGCAGGGCTTACTGCTGGGCACGCCCAACTATATGTCACCCGAACAGGTGGACGGCAATCCGCTCACGTCCGCTGCCGACCTGTTCAGCTTGGGGAGTGTGCTTTACACCATGTGTACGGGGCAACTCCCCTTTCGGGCGGAAACCCTGTCCGGATTGCTACACGCCGTGGCGTGGAAACACCCCACTCCCATCCAGGTCTTGAACCCCGACATTCCGATAGGGCTAGTACGGGTCATCGAGAAGCTACACGCCAAAGACCCGGCGGACCGTCCTGCCTCAGCGTCCAAGGTAGCGGAATGGTTGCAACACTGGAGTGTTGTCAAGTGATATACTCGTCACGGGTGATTCTGGCAGGGTCGCCGGCTGACGCCGGCTCTCCTCCATCGATGTCCTAGGATACGACCTACTTTGCCAGGAGCGAGTCATGCCCGGACTCACCTTCCCGCCCGAAGACCTCGACACTATCCGCCACGAACGTTTCCCACCACCCGCACCCGCGCGTCCAGTTGAGGATGGAGGTCTCGTGGCTGAAGGGCCGGGATCTGTTCCACGCCGAGATCGCCGATCTTGCGGGCACCTCCCTGCGCTCCGTCCAGCGCTTCCTCGCCGAGTACCGTGACGGCGGTCTCGACCGCGTCCGCACGATGGGCTGGCGCGGCAAGCCTGATGAGTTGGCCCCCCACCGCGAGTCGCTCGAGGCGCACTTCCTCGAACACCCCCCGCGCTCCACGTTGGAGGCCCAGGCGGCCATCGAGCGCATCGCCGGCGTCGAACGCGGCCCTACGCAGAGGTCCGCGCCTTTTTAAAAAAAGGACTCGGCCTGCGCTCGCACGGTTCGTTGTTGACCCACACGACCCCGCTTACCCAGCCCGAAGAACTCGCCCGGTCCGATGACTCCGCCGACGACACTCGGCAAATGGTCCCCATCGTCTCGCAATCGAGTGCCGATGAATGTCCTATGACGATTATAACGCTAGAGACGGGACGTTCCGTTCCACGTTGGGCCTGCTTCGCCCTCTATCTGCTGGGCATGCTGGCCGGATGTCACGCGCCGCCGGCCCGGCCTGCGGCGTGCGACTCCAACGCCCCGCGCAAGCTGATCCTCGCCAGGCAAATCGTGGAGGACACCGCCGTCCACGCGGTCGTCTATCCGGGCAGGACCGCCTACAACCTCGTGACCGAGCCGGTTGCCTACATGAGGGCAGGGGCGGTCGGACTATTGTACAAGCGACTCGGCATGCGTTTCCTCCCCGACCCACCCCCCATCGATCCGAACCGGCCCACGCTCGACACCGAGCAACTCGAAGCCAAACTCCATCGGGCCGCGCGGAACGACCTCGAGCCTGCCGACATCCGCCTCATGGTCGATGGCTCCGAGGCTCTGGCATCGCTGAACGAGGTGATCGACCGGGCCACCTCGCGCATCGACGTGCTGATGTACCTCTGGGACAGCGACCCCCTCGGCGAGGCGGTCGCCGCCCGACTCGCGGCCCGCGCTAGCCCCTGCTTGCCCGTGCGCGTCCTGGTGGACGGCGGGGGGAACCTCATCGACGGCCTGCCCAAGGAGGCCACCGCCTCCGAAGTCGATCGCGTCGTCTGCTGGCTAGCGAAGCAGCCCCACGTCGAGGTACTACGGACGCGCAATCCCAACGCCCGCTTCGACCACCGCAAGCTCGTCGTGGCCGACGGCAGGCTTGCCTGGAGTGGCGGGAGGAACTTCACCCGGCCGTCGTTCTTCGAGTATCACGACCTCTCGTACACCCTGGCGGGGCCGCTCGCCCGCGAGATGTCCACCCTCTTCGAAGATTTCTGGAAGAGGCAGGGCGGCACCCCCGCGCCGGGGCCGCTGCCGCCTCCGGTTCCCTTCGAGGCCAACGCCTGCGCCCGGCTGATCCGAACGCGCCCCATTCGTCGCCAACTCGCCGAGGTGCTGTACCGCGCCGTGGACGAGGCACGTCACCACGTCTACGCCGAGAACCCCTATTTCAGCGACCCTCGCTTGCTCGCGAAACTGGCCCAGGCCCGACAACGCGGGGCGGATGTTCGCGTCGTCATGACGATCCATAGCGACAGCGGGGTCGTTGATCGGAGCAACAAGGTGACTGCAAACCGCCTCCTGCGGGCTGGCGTCCGCGTCTACCTCTACCCCGGCATGACGCACGTCAAGGCGACGACCGTGGACGGCCTCTGGGCGTACCTCGGCACGGGCAACTTCGACGCCCTGAGCCTGCGCCACAACCGGGAACTGGGCCTCGCCGTCGCCGCCGGTCCCGTCGTCGCGGCCCTGGAGGAACGTCTGTTCGAGCCCGACTTCCGGCCCGAGTGGGAGCTGACGGAGCCGCTGCCGCTGGAAGGCGCGGACTACCTCTACGAGTTCGCGGCGAGCCTGTTCCTGTAAGCCCCCCCCCGCCTCAGCGGAGGGCTTTCGTCGCTTCCTCGGGGACGGCGACCTTGGTGGTGCCGGCGGCGCGGAGCGTGACGGTTCGGGTCGAGTTGCCGTCGATCTCGGCGTTGCCGATCCGGCCTAGCAGGCGGATGGCGATCTCGTACTTCGTGACGTTCCCCTTGGCGTCGGCCCACACGCGGGCGGTGCCCTCCTGGGCCACGCCGGCGTGTTCGCTCCGCACCAGCTTCTTGACGCCGTCGGCCGTCAGTTTGCCCTCGTACAGCGTCGTGCCGTCCTTCAGGGTGGACTTTTCGACGTTCCTCAGCTTCTTCGCGAGGCCGGCCAGCTCCTCGTGCGGCAGGGTCGCCCCGCGAACCTTCGCGACCGCCCCGAGGACGACCAGCGGGTCGGACTCCACCCCGGTCTTGGACCGCTTCCACGCCCCGGCCTGCTTGTAGACCAGGGCATCCCCCTGGCGGAAGAACTCGAGCTTGTCCGCCTCGAAGAAGGGCGGCTTGCCCTTCTGGTATTTGCCTTCGACCGCCCCGGCGGTACCCCTGCTCGGCTTTTCGTCGATGGTGAAGGCGTAGTTGCCGGCCTCCGCCGCCTTCTTCACGGGCACCTCGAGGTCGGCTCGACTGTCACCCAGCGACAACGCGACGAGGCCGATCGTCCATAGTGTGTTCGACATGAGTAGTCCCCTCTCCCTTCGAGCGGGTCGGCATTTTCGGTGGTCCCTTGGACATTCTACGAGAAGGGACTCCCAACGCCTCGGGCTTGGGAAGGCGGTGTTCGGCATGGTTCGAAACGACGGCGAGGAGCGGAACCGTTGGCCCCGCGAGCCGAGCGGGGCCGTTCCGGCTCCGCTCGCCGGTCCTACTGTCGCCTTTCGAAACCGGGAGTGACACGGCATGACAATTGCATGTCGCATCCGCCATGTTCCCGACTGTGACCGAAGGGGTGGCATCGCTCCGGGCGCGTCGTACCCGTCGTGGATCGGCCCAGACTTTCGGGGGATGCGGAAGTCGGCGTTGCGATTCGGACAACATTACTCATCGAAAGAAGGCCCTCCGTGTCGAAGACCATCGTGGCCGCGCCCTGGCAGCGAGCGCTCGTCATCCTTACCACTACCGTCGTCGTCGCGGTCACCGTGGCGCTCCTCTACTGGGCCCAGGTCGTCTTCATCCCGCTGGCGCTGGCGGTCTTCCTCACGTTCCTGCTCAGCGCGCCGGTCCGGGTACTCCAGCGCCGGGGCCTCGGGCGTGTCACCGCCGTCCTCCTGGTGGTGGCGATGGCCGGACTCATCCTGGCCGCCGTCTGCTGGGTCGTCGTCGTGCAGATGACGAACCTCGCGAAGGATCTGCCCAACCACACCCAGACGGTCAAGAAGAAGGTCAAGACCCTGCGCGAGAACTTCGAGGGCGGGTTGACCGAAGCGCTCGGGGGGATGTGGAAGGAGGTCTCGGGCGAGCTGTCGCCTCGGCCCGCCGAGGGCGAAGAACCCGGCCCGGCGGTGGACCCCAAAAATCCCCTCCCCGGCAAGCCGTCGCGCGTCATCGTCGAGCAGGACGGGCCGGCGTGGATGTTGCGGTTCTCCCACTTCAGTTCCGTCACGGACCCGCTCGGGGCGGTGGCGCTGTCCGTCGTCCTAGCGATCTTCATGCTGCTCAAGCGCGAAGACCTGCGTAGTCGCTTCATCAGCATCATCGGCCACGGGCGCATGACCGTGACGACCAAGGCGGTGGACGACGCCGGCTCCCGGATCAGCCGGTTCCTGTTCATGCAACTCCTCATCAACGCCGGCTACGGCCTCGTCTGGGGCATCGGCCTGCGGATCATCGGCGTCGATTACGCCCTCCTGTGGGGGTTCATCGCGGCCCTCGCCCGCTACATCCCCTACGTCGGCACGCCCATCGCCTCCATGCTGCCGATCACGCTGAGCCTGATCATGATCGACGGCTGGACCCACGTCTTCGCCGTGGTGGCCCTCATGGTCGTCATGGAACTGGTCGTCGCCAACGCCGTCGAGCCGTACCTGTTCGGCCAGAGTATCGGCGTGTCGGAGGTGGCCCTCCTGGTCGCCGCCGCCTTC
>JANXSH010000836.1 GCA_025356615.1 Planctomycetia bacterium
TCCCACAACACCTGGACATCGATGCTGTTGCGGGCGCTGAAGTTCGACAGCTTGTCGTTGACGCCGCCCCCGAAGTAGCCCGTGGAGAGCGTCCCCGCCGGGTTCGTCGCCGCCCCCCGGATGAGGACGCTCGGGATCAGGGGGCGAATCCGCTCCTGGCGCAGCCGGGCGAGGGTGGCGAGGACGAGAGCCTTGTTCGCCGCCAACTCCGGGCGGTGGGTCAGGCCGATCGGGATCAGCTCATCGATCGACTGGTTCAGGTCGATCAGATCGACGCGCAGGTGCGGCGGCTCGATCGGCTCGATCAGCGCCGACGGCGTCAGGCGCAGCAGCCGGGCCAGTTCGGCGCTCGCGGTGTCGCGGCTCTCGAGCGCCAACTCGACCGCCTGCCGTCGCCGGGCGAGTTCGGTCCGTGCGCGGTTGACCTCGACTGCGGGGACCAGCGCGCCGCCGAGTTTCTCGATGCGCCGGGCCAACTCCTCGGCCCTCTTGACCGTATCGACGGTCCCGGCGATCCGCCCCCGCGCCTGCTGGACATCGAAGTAGGCCGTAGCGACGGCATAGAGGCTGTCATTGACCGCCGTCTGGACCCCGCTCTCACGGGCGCGCAGAACCTGACGGGCCGCTAACGGGGCGAAGATCGCGTCGCTGACCGCGAAGGAGAGGCCCGGCCCTGCTCCGACCATGAGCGTTGATTTGCTCGTCCCGAAAACGTTCCCCACGACATCCTGAATCTGCCCATCCTGGCGGAAGTAGTCGCCCCCGATTTGCACCGAAGGCAGCCAGAGTACATTCGCCCGCTGGAGTTGCGCCGACGCAACCTGGAGGCGGGCCGTAGCAATGGCGATGTCGAGCGGCTCCGCCCCGGCGAGCTTCATCGCCGTCAGCAGGTTGATCGGGAACGGCTGCTGGCTCTGAGCCGGGGACGGCGAATGGACCGCGATCACGACCCACGCCGCGAGCAGGCATTGCGGAATCCGGACGTGGCGCATCGTCTTCCTCCCCGCTGAGGCGATCGAGTCTATCGAATGATTCGGTTGTGCGGGGTGGGTATCTTGATGAAGATGTCGATCGGGCCTACAATATCCGCCTCTCCCCTCGTCACGAAGAACACCCTTCCTCTCCCGACCTGACGAGGAAAGTTCCTTCATCCGTCACGGAGATCGCCTTTGGCTACCCCGGTTGTTCTCATCGCCGGCGACGGCATCGGCCCCGAGGTCACCTCCGCGATGCAGGAGGTTCTCGAGGCGGCCGGCGCGCAGGTGACCTGGGTCGAGGCCCACGCCGGCCTGCCCGCCGTCGAGCGCTTCGGCGACGTGCTGCCGCAGCAGACCCTCGACTTGTGTCGGCGCTACCGCGTCGCCCTCAAGGGGCCGTGCACGACGCCCGTCGGCAAGGGCTTCCGCAGCATCAACGTGCGACTTCGCAAGGAACTCGACCTGTACGCCAGCGTTCGGCCCGTCTGTACGCTGCCGGGGGTCGATGTGCCTTACGACAACGTGGACCTCGTCGTCGTCCGCGAGAACACCGAGGGGCTGTACTCCGGCCAGGAACACGTCGTCGTGCCCGGCGTCGTCGAGAGCCTGCGCCTCATCACGCGCTTCGCCTGCGAGCGCATCGTCCGCTACGCCTTCGAGTTGGCCCGGCAACAGGGCCGGCGGCGCGTCACGTTCTGCCACAAGGCCGACGTGATGCCGATGAGCGACGGCCTCTTCCTCGCCGTCGCGCGCGAGGTGGCCGACGAGTTCCCGTTCGTCGGCTTCGAGGAGATGCACGTCGATGCGCTGTGCATGCAACTGGCGCTCGACCCCAGTCGCTACGATGTCCTCGTCATGGAGAACCTCTTCGGCGACGTGCTGAGCGACCTGTGCGCCGGCCTCGTCGGCGGACTCGGACTGGTGCCGGGCGCGAACATCGGCACGCGCTGCGCGATCTTCGAGGCGGTCCACGGCTCCGCGCCCGACATCGCCGGGAAGGGACTCGCCAACCCTGTCGCGCTAATCCGCTCGGCGGCGATGATGCTCGAACACATCGGCCAGCGCGCCGTCGCCGCCCGCATCGAGGCGAGTGTCCGCAAAACCCTCCAGGCCCACGCGGGCCTCACCCGCGACCTCGGCGGCGACGGCAACACCGCCACGCTGACGAAGGCGCTGATTCGGAATTTGTAGACCCAGGGAGGGCGAGCCGAGCCGGGACGAAGAAGGCTCGGCAG
>JANXSH010000842.1 GCA_025356615.1 Planctomycetia bacterium
GCGAGGAGCCGCCGCCGTTGCCACCGGGGGCGTGAGCGAAGACCCCACCCCCTCTCCTGCGAGGCAGAGGTATCTACCCAAGAGAAAAGGTGACGTCTCCCAGGGGCAGACCCCACCCCCCAGCCCCCTCTCCCGCAGGGAGAGGGGGAGCCGGAGGCGTGTCCGATAGCGTGAAGCCTAACCCCAGGCCGGTCTTGCTCCCCCCTCTCCCTGCGGGAGAGGGGGGGGTGGGGGGGTGAGGTCTTCGCTCACGCCCCCGGCGGCAACGGCGGCGGCTCCTCGCTCGTCGGGGCTGGCGGCGTCAGTGCCGGAGCTGGCGGCGGGGAAGGCGCTGGCGTCGGGGCTGGCCGAGGAGCTTCGACGACGGGCAACGACGTGCTAGGCTTCGCCGGTGCGGCGGCTGGCGTGGTCGCCGGGGCAATGGCGGGCATGCGGAAGCTGGTGAACTCTTCCTGCTCCATGTAGACATCGTCCATCTCGGACGTGTCTAGCCCGCGACGCAGCAGCAGATAGATGATCGACGTGCTGGTCCAGAACAGCGCGTAGCCGAAGCCGAGGACGAGCAGGAACACCAGTCCGAGCCAGAAGGCGACGAAGTAGGCGCCGATCTTGTTCCACCACGACATCGTCTTGAGATAGGCCTTGTATGCATCCTCGTCGATGCGGTCGGAACGGCTCACGCCGCCGATCTGGCCCATGCGGGTGGTGATGGTGTCCCGCCCGTGGACCACTTCGGCACCGTTCTTGATGCCCAGTTCCGGGTACTTCTTGATGTCGTCCTCCGTCGGCTTGACCTGCGTCCCTTCCATCAGCAACTCGCGCCAACCGAACGACTTCGGGGCGTGGACGAACAGGAACGACGTTTCGCGGCTCTCGGCCATCGTCGCGGGGGCGGCGTTGACGCCCCAGTCGGCGAGGTAGACCATCAGCGAACTGATGAAGCCGACGAAGAAGATCACGACCGCGCCGTAGGAGATCGCCACGACGCTGTACCAGGCGCAGTGCCAGGGGCGTTCCAGCAGGCAGCCGTAGGCGCGGGTGAACGCCTCCCAGCCGTCGCTACCGTCGGCGCTGATCGTCGCGGCCATCAGAGGCCAGGCGACGAGGCCGACGAGCAGGATGGTCATGATCAGGCCGAGGATGAGTGGCACGGGCCAGAAGAGGCCGCTGACGACGATGTCGCCGAAGATCGGAATCATGTGCCCGATGCCGAACAGGAACAGGATGAGGAGGATCACCGCGACGATCCCCAGCGGGATGAGCGGCGCGGTCAGGTATGCCCCCAAGTGGCGGAAGGTGAAGCCGAGCGCCTCGGTGGCGAATATCTTCTCGCCGGTCGCCAGCTGGACGACGACGCGGCGCGAGATCGCCCCGCCGAAGATCGACCACGTCACCAGCGTACACAGCGTCACGAGCAAGAAGTAGACCCGGCTCAGGAACGTGTTGCGCGGCGAGAGCAGATAGACGATTGGCCGAGCCAGCTTGACCAGCGGCTCGAGGATGACCGGCACCTGGTCACTGGCGAACCACTCCCAGAAGTGGCCTATCTCCCAGGGGACACCGGCCTGGCCTGTCACGAGCAAGAACGGGTTGGGGCCGCGATCCTCGGACCACGGCGAGACGGAGAGTTTGCCTGCGGGCTTGAGTTGGTTGAGCAGGGCGTAGCGATGCGCACGCTTGCGAAGGCGGCGCGCATCGTCCACTCGCTTGGGATCTTTCTCGAGGACATCCGCCGTGGTCATGACCACGGCGACGATGGCCGGCGCGGTCAGGGAATTCGACTTCGCGAGGGGTTCCTTCAGGAGGTTGAATTCGTCGATCGTGTCGGCGAGGTCCGCCAACTCATAGACCGCCGGATTCGTCGCCGCGCTGATCCCCGCCGCCTCGTGCATCAGATTCCACGCTTTGCGGTCCCGGCGGAATTTGTTCCAGCCGACTTGCTCGGTGTCATTTTTCGTGTAGATGTCCGGGTCCCAAGCGGGGGGCGAAGTCGGAGCCCCCGCCGTGAAGATGAGCGCCCAGAACCACCACCAAAAGCACATGACCAGAATCCCACCCGCCGCCAGCAGCAGGTTGTTCAAGTCCAGCGCGACCCAAAATGCGCGAAAGATTTCCGTCCACGGCAGCCAACGCTGCCAGGTTCCCTCTCGCGACTCGACTTTCGCCTCGGCCATGGATGCTCCTAGATACCGCTACGCCTCGCCCCGGTGTCCTTCCCGGACGCGGGGCGCTTGGAGTATACACCTTCGTGAATGCCCGCCCACTCGGAATGAACACGCCGAATGGCAATACGCGGATTATAGGTCGAATGGCCTACGGCGGACATGGGGATAGGAATCTCTCCTCCAACTTCCATTTTCCCTCGCTGGCGCACGGATCGGACACCGCACACGAGTCGTCGTCCGACTGGGCCGATCACCCGTCGAACGGCGTGCCGACTTTGAAGTCCTCGTAACGCATGTGTTGCTTGATGTAGGCCAGCGTCACCTCACCCGTCGGGCCGTTGCGCTGCTTCGCGATGATGATCTCTATGACGCCTTCGTGCTGGCCCGGCTCGTAGCGGTCGGGGCGGTGCAACATGAGGACGGTGTCGGCGTCCTGCTCTATGCTACCGCTTTCCCTCAGATCCGACAGCCGTGGCCGATGGTCCTGGCGGTCCTCCGAGGAGCGGTTCACCTGCGCCAGCGCGATCACGGGGATCTCCAGTTCGCGCGCCAGGAACTTGAGCCGACGGCTGATCTGGGCGACCTGCTCCTGGCGCGGATCCCGGCGGTTGTCCGGCTCGATGAGTTGGAGGTAGTCGATCACGATGAGCTTGATGTCGTGCTGGCGCTTCAGTCGGCGGGCGTTCGCGGCGATGCGGAGCATCCCCTGCGAGGGCGTGTCGTCGATGAACAGCTTCGCCGCCCGCAGGATGCCGCCCGCGTCGATGAGCTTCTCCATGTCCTCGCCCGTCAGCGTGCCCTTGCGCAGCCGGTGGCTATCGACGCGCGCCTGGCTGCACAGCATGCGCTCGGCCAACTCGAGCCGCGACTGCTCGAGGCTGACGAAGAAGACCGGCTCCTTCTCCCCGACGATGATATTACGGGTCAAGGATAAGCTAAAGGCGGTCTTCCCAACAGACGGGCGAGCCGCAATGATAATTAATTCAGACCGCTGTAACCCCGCCGTGATCTCGTTCAGGTCGGCGAACCCCGTCGAGAGGCCGCTGAACGCCAGTTCAGAGCCGCTCGTCCGCTTGTCGATGCGGTCATACGTCTCGGCGATGGCCTCGTCGAGGGTGTGCAGGCTCCCGGTGATGCCCTTCTGGGCGACCTCTAGGATGAGCTTCTCGGCGGCGGCGACCATCTCGTCGGCGGGCATGACTTGCTTGTAGGCGTCGGCGAGGATCTCGTTGCCGGCCCGGATGAGGTTGCGCAGGAGCGCCTTCTCGCGGACCATGTGGGCGTAATATTCGACGTTGGCCGACGAGGGCACCGAGTCCCACAACTCGGCCAGGTAAGCCGCCCCGCCCGCGTCCTCGAGGTACTCGCGCTGGACGAGCGCCTCGCGGAGGATGAGCAAGTCCACCGGCTGGCCGGCCTTGTCGTTCAGGGCGATGATCGTCTCGAAGATCTTCTGGTGGGCGTCGGTGTAGAAGTCTTCCTTGTGGATGATGAGGACGACATCGCCGATGACCGTGTTGTTCTTGAGCATACTGCCCAGGACGCTCTGCTCCGCCTCCAGGTTGTGCGGCGGGAGGCGATCCGCGAACTCGTTCTCGGGTGCCATCGACGAGACCTCCTTGTGGATGGGGTGAGCCTGTCCGTAGCTCGTGGTGGGCGATGTCTCCGTTCCGCGTGGGCCTCGCTCCGCTCGACCCACCCTACAAGTTCCTCGCGCGCGAAGAATCCCCTCTTGGCGATTCGTCCCAAGAGGGGTCTCCGGCCCGCGAGTACGCCGTGGGGCGTTACTTCTGCTGGGCGATGACGAGAACCTTGACCTTGGTCTCGATATCGAAGCCGAGGTTCAAGGGGATCTCGAAGAGGCCGGTCTCCTTGATGTGGCCGCCTTCCATGCGGACCATCTCGGGATCGACCGGGAGGTTCTTCGCGCGAAGCCCCTTGGAGATTTCGGCCTCGCCGACCGAGCCGTAGAGGTGCCCTTCGGCATTCACGTTGGCCTCGATGGTGATGCCGGGCATCTTGCTGATCTGCTCGCCGAGCGCCTTGAGGTCGGCGAGGCGCGCGTCGCGTGCCTGGCGGACCTTGATCTTGTAGCGATCGAGGAGGCGGAGGTTGTGATCCGTCGGGACCATGCCCAGGCCGCGTGGCAACAGGTAGTTGCGCGAGTAGCCGGGGCGGACCTCGACGAGATCGCCTTGCTTGCCGAGGAACTGGACATCCTCGACGAGGACCAGTTTGACGTTGCCGTGTTTGCCGCGAGGCGGATGCTTGCGCGTCTTCACCATGTGAATCACCTATCGTGTCGATCCCGCATCAGAACGGGATGTCGTCTTCCGTTCCCCCCCCCGACTTGCCGGGAGGGGCACCCATGTCGTCGTCGTAATTGTTCGAGGGGGCGTAGCTCCGCGCCGCTGTGGCCGGTGCCCTTGCAGGGGCAGCAACCGCTTGGCGCGGGGCACGCATGGGGGCTTCGCCCATGTTGTTGCCGCTGTTGTTGCCGCCACCACCGTCTTGACGGGCTTCCAGATACTGGAAGGACTCGACGACGACGAGGAGTTTACTCCGCTTGCCGCCGCCGTTCTTGTCTTCCCATGAATCCATCTTTAGGTGTCCTTCGATGTACACCTGGTGCCCCTTGCGAACGGTCTGTAAGAACCGATCGCCCTGCTTGCTCTCGCCCCGAAGAGCGTTCCAGATCTCCATATCGATGAAGACCGGAACCTCTTCCCACTGCTGCGTACTCGCGTTCAGTTTGCGGTTGTTGACCGCGAAGCCGAATTTGGCTCCCGCAGTCGCGCCGCCCACCTGGATCGCTTCCGGGTCGCGTGTCAGGCGACCGATGAACATGACTTTGTTGAGGTTTGCCATAAGGGCGTCTCCTGTATGTTCCGCCTTCGAGAGTGTCCGTCACGAAACAACTCTACTATACACCTGTTAGTCTCGAAGAGACAAGCTTGGTAGAGATACCTGGCAGAAATAAAATCGACGCCTCGTAGCTCTGCTCCGCACGGCGTGCGCCTCTTTCGTCGTCCGATCATTCGGCCTTGTCGCCACGATCGGAGGGACCGCGTCGCGGGCCACGTCGCGGGCCGCGCTCTTCTTGCTCGTTGCCCAGTTCGTCGTCGGGGGGCGTGTTGACCGTCTGGAGCGCCAGCGCCCGCTCGTCGCGGGCCAGGGTCAGCATCGTATCGACCATCTTCGGGTCGATTTTGAGGATCATGTTGCGCAGGATCGTATCGTTGAGCGAGAAATCATGCTCGATCGCCACGAGGTTCTTGCCCTCGGTGCGGAAGTACGCCAGGAAGTACAGCCCCTTCTTGG
>JANXSH010000858.1 GCA_025356615.1 Planctomycetia bacterium
CCCCCCCGCGTGAACGGGGCTGCGCTATGTCGCGCGCGGGCCTGACCGACCTCGATGGTGGCGAGCCGAAGAGGACCACCGACTTCCGAAGCGTGTACGCCGCAGCCCTTCAGGACTGGCTCGCCGTCCCGACCGATGGACTTTTCGGCGAGGGGTTCGAAGCCGTGAAGCTGTTCGTAGACCGTTGACATACCGCCATCGACCCAGTCGAGATTCCGGTGGACGGGGTGGACTAAAAACAATGACCCGGAAACTTTCGTTCCAGTCGGAGAACGATACCATCCTTCGGCGGTCCTCGCCCGACCGGCTCCCCTCACGGCCCCCGGATCTCGATCTTCTGCTCATGAACCTCTTCGCCGACCTTCAGCCGGACTCTGTACTCCCCCGGAGCCACCGGCTCCGGGCCTCCGGCCTTCGTGAGGCGCTTCAGCTTCCAGAGGAGGCGGTGCAGTCCGGGCGTCGTCGCGCCGTCCGCGCCCCCGATGACCTCGCCGGTGCCCGAGACGATCTCGATCTTCACGCGCGATGCTCGCGCGCCGATCCGGTAGTGGATCACCGCCCCGTCCGGCGGATTCTGGCCGGCGTAATACCGCCCGACGGGCGGAGTCTTGGGGACGACGACGACTCGGTGTAGTGCGGGCCGGATGCGAAACAGGTGCGCCTTCGCGGAAAGTACCTGCGGCGTCGATTCCTCCAGGGGGGCGATGTCCATCACATAGATGCCTCGCCCGTGCGTCGCGGCGACTAGTTCGCGTTCGCGCGGATGGAGGACGACATCGTGGACGGGGCAACTCGGAATGTCGCGGAGTCGTTGCCAGGAAACGCCGGCGTCGAGGGACGTGAAGGCTCCGAACTCCGTCCCGACGAAGAGGAGACGCGGGTTCTTGTCGCTGACACAGAGGCCGTGGATCGGCCCCTCGGCGGGGAGATTCCCGACGATCGAGCGCCACGTCTCGCCGTGGTCGTCGGTGCGGTAGAGGTACGGCGCGCGGTCATCCTGGCGGTGCCTCGTCAGGGCGACAAAGGCCGTCCCCTCGAGCGTCGGCGAGGCGGTGATGCGCGTGAACGTGCCGAGGCCCTTCACGCCGGGCAGGTTGTCCGAGATGTCCTCCCACGTCTCGCCGCCGTCCTGGGTGACGTGGAGTTTGCCGTCGTCACTCCCCGCGTAGAGGATGCCTGCCTTCACCGGCGAGACGGCGAGGGCCGTCAGCGTGTGCCCTAGCTCACGGTAGGTTCCACCCGCCTTGCCGCGTGTAAGATCCTTACTGATCGGCTTCCAGTTCTGTCCGCGATCCTTGGACTCGAAGACCATGTCGCCGCCGTAGTAGATCGTCTTCGTATCGTGGGGCGATATCTCGACCGGCGAACTCCAGTTGAAGCGATACGGCGAGTCCTTCCTCGTCCCCCCCGGCTGGATCGAGACCGCTTGGCCGCTCCGGCGATCGATGCGGTGCAGCCTGCCGTATTGCCCCTCGGCGTAGATCGTGTTCGGGTCGTCGGACGGAACTCGGCAATGATAGCCGTCGAAGCCGAGGACGCGGGACCAGTCGGAATTGAGGATGCCGAGCGAACCATTGGTCTGACTCGGCCCGCCCCAACTGCCGTTGTCCTGAAGGCCGCCGTAGATGCGGTAAGGCTTGCCCGTGTCGAGGCCGATGCCGTAGAACTGGCTGATCGGCAAGTTCATGATCGGCGTCCAGTTCTGGCCTCGGTTGCGCGAGGAATAGACACCGCCGTCGGTGCCGAGGATCAGATGGCGCGGGTCGCCGGGGTCGATCCAGAGGTCGTGGTGATCGACGTGGATCTTCGTCGCGCCGGGCGAGGGGCGGAAGGTACGCCCTCCGTCGAGGGACGCGAAGAGCGGGATGCCCAGCACCCAGAGGCGCGATTCGTCGGTCGGATCGACGCGGATCTGGCCGAAATAGAAGGGCCGGGGGCACAGGTCGTTGACCTTGCACCAGGTCTCACCCCGGTCGCGCGAGACGAACACGCCCCCCGTCTCGACCGGCCCGCCCGGCTTCGGCACTTGACCCCCCACCTTGGAGATGTCCGTCTTCTCGGTCTGGACGACGGCGAAGACGACGCGAGGATTCTTGCGGTAGACCTCCAGTCCGATCCGCCCCATCTGGCTCTTCGGAAGTCCCTTCACGAGTCGTTCCCACGACTTGCCAGCGTCCCCACTGCGGTAGATGCCCGCGCGGGGGCTGAATTGCTTGCTCGGATTGCCGCCCGAGAAGTCGCCGCGCCGGACGGCGTAGGCGGCGGCGTAGAGGATCTCGGGGTCGCCCGGCTCCATGACGAGATCGACCGCGCCGGTGTCGTCGTCCAATTCGAGCGAATGCTGCCAGGTCTTCCCACCGTCGCGGGTGACGAACACGCCGCGCTCGGGGTTCGCACCCCAGAGCCGGCCCAGGGCCGCGACGTAGGCCGTGTCCGGGTCGGTCGGATGCACCACGATGCGGCCGATGTGGTGCGTTTCGATGAGGCCGACGTGTACCCAAGTCTTGCCGGCGTCTCGGCTGCGGAAGACGCCGTTGCCCCACGAGACGCTGTTTCGGGCGTTGGCCTCGCCGGTGCCGAGCCAGACGACGGACGGGTTCGACGGCGAAACCGCGACCGCGCCGATCGTCGCATGAGGCCGACCCTCGAACACACACGCCCACGACTTGCCGTCGTCGGTCGTCTTCCACAACCCGCCAGCTGCCGCACCGACGTAGTAGGTGTTGGGATCCTTCTCGACGGCCGCGATCGAGGTGACGCGCCCGCCCATCGTCGCCGGGCCGATGCTCCGGGCGATCAGACCGGGGAACGGGTTCGCCGATTCTGGTGGGGGGGGCGCTGCGCCTATTGCCACGAGGGCCGCGAGAAGGAGGAAGAAACGGCTTGGCATGGGCTGGACACTCTCGAGCTTCGGGGAACGGCGAATGATGGGCTGGCACCTGTGTCGTCGTGGGATGATGATACCATGTTCTCATCGAACCCGGTTGTGATCGGATCCTCGTGGTAGTGCGATCCTCACTCGAGCGACTCGACGAAGTCTTTGGAGACCAGGGCGAAACGATTTCGACGTATTATATGCGCTGGCTTCAACGCTCTCGAGCGAGTCCCCGGTATGAATGCCCGAAGTTTACCACATGTTGGGGTTGACAGGGATAGGATTAAATGGGTGATCTTCCGTACAGAGTAATTCAGGAAGTAACGGATGACCTTGGTAGTGGGGGTCGCGTTCGCGGACGCGATCGAACCGGTGGGGCAGGGTGAACGCGGCGATAATCGACGAACAGCGCGGATGGCGCGGCGCCGACACTTTAGAGTTCCTCGAGTACGAACACCAGCACGCGCGGCACTATTGGATCCGTTCGCCACAGAACTGGGCCTTGGAGTCCCGGCTGGGCGGCGGGTGGGCTTTCCTCCCGAAACATTTGCTACACCCTTACCAGAGCGTCGCCCGACCCACCCTACCCCTTGACCGGCAGTATTATTGTGAGACAATCAAGGTGTGGATCTTCGCCGTTCTTCGCGTCCTCGGGTTCCGTCGCATGAAACGCTGCCTCCTGCTCGGGTTCCTGGCCCTCCTTCCCGTCGGCCGTCCTCCGACTCCAGGGACGAGCGCGCGAGAGCGATTCCCGCCTCGACACCGAGGAGGGCGGCAAGCCGGACTCGCCGAGAACGTATGGGGCTGCCCTCGTGGTCGATTCCGAGTTTTCTTGAAAGCTCGAGGAATTTGTTTGACATCTCTTCCACGGATGCCTATCGAGAGATGATATTACCGCTCTCCCCATCTCAGGGGGCGTATGATGTTGCAGACTTCGACATCCCGACCGACCCTCGGTGTAGGCTTTCATATCCTCCGTATCGTGCTGGCCTCCGTGCTTTTGACGGCAGCGGGGTTCAAGGCGTTCGCTCTGTGGACTGATCCAACTCCTGCACTTTCGTTGTTTACCTCGCCGCGATGGCAGATCTCTCTAATCGAGGCCGAGACCCTTTTGGGCCTCTGGCTGCTCTCAGGGATTGCCCCGCGAGGGGCTTGGTTCATGGCATCGATCACCTTCGTCTTGATGGCCTGTATCAGTTCGTACCTCGGTCTCACTGGGCAGCCGTCCTGTGGCTGCTTGGGCAAAGTAGAACTCGCACCGTGGTACTCCTTCAGCCTGGATGTCGTCGCCGTTGCCGCGCTTTGGTTCTTGCGTCCTGGGGATTTCTCCGCGCGGGCGTTACGGGACGACTGGCTGCTCCGGCTGTTTCGTCGAGAGTTTTACCTTGCCTCCGGCGCGGGTCTCATTTTCGTCGGGACCGTTGCTGCTCTCTTTATGGCCTTCCCTTCTCTTTCGGAAGGTCTCACATTCCTTCGGGGAGAGTCCCTAACGATCGAACCGAGTGTCGTGGAAGTGGGAAACGGGGAAGCGGGAGAGCTTCGCGACTTCTCACTCACCATTCACAATCACACTTCGCGGCCTATCTCCCTCGTGGGTGGTCAGGCTGCCTGCGGTTGCATCACGACGGAAGAGTTGCCGCTGGACGTGCCAGCCGGGGAATCACGGACTATTGCTTGCAAATTCCATTTCCGACGCACGGTGGGCAAGTTCCATTATCCGTACACGCTGTACACTAATGACGGAAGCTACTCCGTGGTGGTCGCTCGGGTTGCTGGGAGGTTGGTCGAATCCACTGCTCCATAAAGGGGCGGCTATAAACCACTACCGCGCCTAAATCAGAAGAGTTCGTGCGAGACTGAGGCCAGCTATCGGTAGCTGGTACGTTTCTTTTCAATAGGAGGATCGATATGAACCGGATCTATTCGGTGGCTTCAGGGATCCTGGGAACTCTGGGCGTCACTCTTCTGCTGATCAGTCTCCTGCTGGTCCCGCAGAGTCGGGCAATCGCCCAGACTTTGACGGGACCCAAAGTCTGCGGTGGTATGTCGTGCGACCTCCCCCCCTGCGTGGCCTACTACGAGCTCAATGGTAACTGCCCGAATAGGTGTACCAAGGTTGTGGGAACTCAGTTCTACTGCAAATGTATCTCGGACGCCGTCAACTGCGACGACTGCGTCTGCATATACAACTCTGCGGGGAACTACTGTAGCTGCCTTTTGCCCCCGATTTGATAGGTGGGCTTGTGCTTAAAGATTTTGAGTACAACTCTGCGGGGGGGTACTGTGACTGTCTTTTGCCCTGATAGGTCAGCGCTGTCACGGCACCCCTCACCTATGATGGCCCGAATGTTCCACCACTCCCTCGCTTCCGCGCCGCAGCGAGGGAGTTGCACGAAGGATGGTCCTACCGATGTTCTCCCGGTCTCGATTGCTGATAACCTTCGCCCTTCTTCTCGCGGTCCCAACGATCGACGGTCGAGGGCGCTTGTCTGCCCAGGAGGATGCTTCCTGGAAGAAGCGGTTCCTGGCGGAGGCCCTGCCCGCCTGGGCCAAGTACCGCAAGCGGGCGAAGCGGTTCCAGGGGACGCTCGAACGGGCCACCGTTCGTATGCCCGGCAAGGAACTCATGGATCGCGATCGGTGCGAGATAAAGCAACGAGATACTTGTGCCTTGTTCCTCGCACAGAGTCTTGGGAGCGGTAG
>JANXSH010000801.1 GCA_025356615.1 Planctomycetia bacterium
GATCTACACCGGCCAGAAAGACGAGAGTCTGCCGCCCAGAGTCCTCGCGACGATGGACGCCTACCTCGTCGAGAGTTCCTCCAAGATGCTCATCGTCATGCCGCAGCACGACGAGCGCGAAGGCGACGGTAAGGACAAGCCCCGCCTCCCGGCCCGCAGCGCCCTCGTCGTCGAGAGCTTCGAGACCCCCCTCGACACCCAGCAACTCGTCGCTCGGCTCGAGGTCGTCTCCCGGCACGCGACGCCCGCACTCTACAACGCCGTCGAATACTATCGCATTCCAATGCGCTACCTGTGGATGCCGTTGGCGAAACTCCAAGAGGGTCTGGGCGGCAAGACCAAGGCCATCGTGATACTCGTCGTCCTCGCTCTGAGCCTGATCGGCGCGGGCCTCTATGCTTTCCCGTATCCGCTCAAGATGGAGGCGACGGGCAAGGTGTTGCCGACCGTCCGGCGGACGGTCTACTCGTCGGCGGTGGGAGTCATCAAGGCTTTCGAGGTGCAGGCGAACGAGGCGGTTTCCGAGAAGCGATCGCTCGCCCGGATGTACGACCCGAACCTCGCCAAGAATATCAACGACCTCATCGCCAAGATCAAGGCCGCCGAAAGGGAGGCCGGGGGGCTGGAGTATCGCATGCAGGGCGAGACGAACGAGTCGGAGAAGAGGTCGATGGCCTCCAGGGCCGCCAGTAAGAAGGACGAGCGCAACGCACTGAAAGACGAACTCGACGACCTGACGCACCGGACGAACTCGCTGAAGGATCAGCCGGGCTGGTTCAGCCTCGTCGCGCCGTCGATGACGAGCGAAGAGGGCGACCAGGTCGAGGACCGCCGATGGACCGTACTGTCGAGCAACTTCAAGCAAGATTTCGAGGGCAAAGAGGTCAAACCGAATGAGCCGATCATGCAGTTGGGTGCCAAGAAGGGGCCTTGGGAGATCGAACTGAAGATCCCGCAGAAGCACATCGGCCAGGTGCTGCGCGGGTTCGACCGCATCCCCGAGGGGATGCCCCAGGTGTTGGATGTCGATTTCCTCCTCCAGTCCGACACGCCGACGCTGCTCAAGGGCAAGCTCTACCGCAACCGGATCGCGGGCGAGGCCAACCCCAACCGCGAGGACGCGACCGACGCCGAGGCCGTCGTTATCGCCTACGTCCGCATTGATGGCGACGACATCCCGAAAGAGTATCAGGCGGACCTCTCGCGCCTCATCAGCGGCACCGAAGTCCGCGCCAAGATCCACTGCGGCCAGGCCCGCGCGGGGTACTCGCTGTTCTACGGCGTGTGGGAATTCCTGTACGAGAAGGTCGTGTTCTATGTGTTCTAAGTTGCGCTAACTGTTTCCCGTCGCTCGTAGGGTGGGTCGAGCGGAACGAGGCCCACCACCAGCCTTCGGCGTCATGGTAAGGCGTTAAGCAAGTGAAGTGCTGGTGGGCCTCGCTCCGCTCGACCCACCCTACATCGACGCTCCAAACTACCTCTCACCCGACACGGAGATTTCAACCATGTACCGATCCTTTGCTGTGTGCATCGTCCTGGCTGCCGCCTGCATCGCCGCAGTCGTGTTCGGGGCGAAACAATTCATTCCCTCCTTCGCCGACCTGACCCCGTCCGCTTCCGGCAACGACAAGAAGGTTCCGCCGGTCTCGGGAGACAAGCCTGCGGAGGCGCGTCCTTTGCAGGAAGATAAGCCGATCGAGGTGGTGATGCTCGAGAAACGCGGCCCGGCAACGCAGACGCTCATCCTAGCGGATGGCCGGGTCATTCCGGGCGAGAAAGCGGACGTGGCCGGGGACCGCGACGGGCCGCTGCTGTTCGTGGCGACGCCCGCGAAGCCGCACGAGTTCGTGCCTCCGGAGAAGCTCCTCGAACGCCCGATGACGCTCCTCGCCGTCAGGGTCAGGCGAGGCGAAACCGTCTCGCCTGATGAGAGGATTACCGACCCGATGGCCCCGGACATTGCGTATCGATACCCACGGGCCACGGACACCTTCGAGCCGGGGACGACCGCGATCGTCACGGTGCCGATGAAGTTCCGCAAGTTGATCGAGGACGATGAGGTCGAAGTGGGGCAGATCCTCGGCATGATCCGCCCGGACATCGCGGTGAGTGACCTCCGGTCCAAGCAGGCCAAGGTGACGGCGGCCGAGGGGGGGTACACGGCGGCCATCGCGACGAGCAGGGAAATGGACCGTCAGCTCAGGGTGGCGACCGGGCTGAAGGGCAAGGGCGGTGTGTCGCTCGACGACTACAACAAAGCCGTGATCCAGTCGGCACGTTACAAGGCGGAAGAAGTCGAAAAGGAGGCGGGCGTCAAGGTCAGCCAGGAAGACATGTCGGGAGCGTGGACGACGCTCAAACTGCACGTCATCCGCGCCCCGATCTCCGGCACGATTCGCACGCTCTACAAGCAACCCGGCGAGGCGATCAAGAACCTCGAAAGCGTGCTGCTGATCCAGAACACGCGCCGGCTGCGGGTCGAGACATCGATCGAGGTGCAGGACGCTTTGCCCCTCCGCCGGCGGCTCGACAAGGCGCGCGAGTATCGCAACACGGCCAACCGCCTGAGCGCGGTCGGCGGGCCGAACGCCGAGGCGAATGCGAAAGTCTATCGCGACCTCGCCGACGCGCTGGTCTCCGTCGAAATCGAGGCGAGTCAGCCCCAACCCCCCGTTGCCGTCCTCAGCGGCCACGCCAAGGAAGTCACCTGTGTCGCTGTCTCTCGAGGTGCGAACCCACGAATCGTCTCCGGCAGCGTTGATGGCTTCGTCCGCGTCTGGGAGCGCGTACCCGATAAAGAGACATGGGAGGAGCGTTACAAGATCAACCACCATGCCCCGATCCGCGCCTTGGCCTGCACGGTCGGCGATTCGAAACGGAACCTCGTCATGACCGCGACCTCGACGGGGCGGGTTCGTATCTTCGACATCGACAATCTCAAGGCGGGTGCCAAGCTGATGCCCGAGCAACACAAAGGCCCAGTCAACGCCGTCGCCTTCGACGCCGACGGCACGAGGGCGGCGACCGGCGGTGATGACCGCAGCATCATGCTGTGGAGCGTCGGTGATAATAGCCGACTCCTCCGCCAGAGTGGCGCTCACCAGCATGCGATCACGTCCCTCTCGTTCACGCCCAAGGGTCAACTCGTCTCCGCCGGGCGCGACAAGGGCCTCTTCGTCTGGAATATGGAGGACGGCAACGGCACGGAGAAGGTGCTGAAGAAGGTCGGGGACATCCCCGGTCGCTCCGGCGACGTGACCCAACTCGGCCTCGACCCCAATGGCGAGTACACGCTCGTCGATGAGGGCCGGGAGCTTCGCGTCGTCGAACTGAGCAACCAACGCATCGAAGCCTCCCTGTCCAACTCCAGCGCCAGCGGCAGCTTCTCGACGCTCGCCCTGTATTCGCCTGACGGCAAGTCGATCCTGACCAACGGCGCGGCCGCTGGCCGACTCCAGCTCTGGCGGGCACCCTCGACCAAGACCCGCGCCGCCGAGTTGCGCCAGTTCCTCTGGAGTTACCCCATCACCTGCGGTGCCTTCGACT
>JANXSH010000889.1 GCA_025356615.1 Planctomycetia bacterium
TTCATGGAGTACGGCAACGGCATCATGGGCGACATGTGCATCCACATGCTCGACATGGTCCGCTGGATGCTCGACCTCGGCTGGCCGAAGTCGATCGCGTCCACCGGCGGCATCCTCGTGGACAAGAAGAGCAAGGCGAACATCTCCGACACGCAGACCGCCACGTTCGACTTCGGCGACCTGAACGTCGTCTGGCAGCACCGCACCTGGGGCGGCGCGCCCAACCCGAAGTACCCCTGGGGCGCGACGATCTACGGCGACAAGGGCACGCTCGACCTGAGCGTGGACGGCTACGACTTCACCCCGCTCGGCGGCAAGGCGGTCCACCGGGACCGCGTCATGGAACTGGACAAGTACCCCGAGGACAAGACCGAGAAGGATCTCGAGAAGCACGTCGCCCCGGCGATTCGGGGGCACATGATCGACCTTCTCGCGGCCATCGCCAAGCGGAGCAAGCCCGTCGCGGACATCGAGCAGGGCCACATCTCGACGGCGTGCTGCATCCTGGCGAACATGAGTGCGCAGCTGGGCCGGTCGCTGACGTGGGACGCGGCGAAGGGGGTCGTCAAGGGCGACGAGTCTGCGAACAGACTATTGCGGAGGCCGTACCGCAAGCCGTGGGTACATCCCGAGGTGTGATTCCGGCCCGCAGAGAGGCTGGGCTTATTTCTTCGCCTTCGCGGCCGGCTTCTTGGCCGGTGCCGGTTTCGCCGAGGCTGCCTTGGCCTTCGGCTTGGCGGCGGCGGGCTTGGCCTTTGGGGCCGTGCCCTTCGCTGCGGCAGGGGCCACGGCCTTCTTTGCCTTGGGCTTCGCCTTCTGGGCCGTCGATCCGGCGGCACCTGCGGCCGCACCGCCGGCCACGCCCAAGCTTGGGGCCGAGTCGGCGGCTTTCTTGGCCACCCCCTTGGCCTTCGTCGCCACGGCCTCGACTTTCGCCGCCACCTTCTTGCTCTTCGCCATCACTAGCACCTCGTTCGTGAAATCGTGTTCCGAAACTGAAGTGAACTGTACCGCATGCAGCCGTTTCGAATTAGTCGAATCCGCGCGTTCGGCGGGAAGTCGGGTACGCGCAGCCCTCCCAAGCGGACCTTACGAGTAGTTTCCAGGTTCTCACCCGACCTAGAAGCGTTCTCGCCGGCGACGGCGTTCGTTCACGAGACTTCGCTCGCGGCCCGCGCCTGGAGGAAGGCCAGGACGGCCGTCTCCCACACGTCGAGTTCGTGCGGAGCGACGGCCTCCTGATCGCCGCGCACTCGGAGCGACCCCGGCAGCGATCCGTCGAGGTAGGCGTCCACGACGGCGGGGTGGACGTAGCACTTTCGGCAGACAGAGGGCGTGTTGCCCAGCCGCTTCGCTACCGACTCGATCGCGGCGACCACGTTGCGTTTCGCCTGGGCCTGCGAATCGAACGCGGCGAACTCCTTCAGCGCAACGGCAGTCAGGACGGTGCCAGACCAGGTGCGAAAGTCCTTGGCGGTGAATGCTTCCCCGGCGGTCTCGCGCAGGTAGTCGTTCACGTCGGCGGAATCGATGGCGTGGGTGTGGCCCTCCTCGTCGAGGTACTGGAACAGTTCGTGTCCGGGCAGGTCGCGGCAGCGGCGGACGACGCGGGCCAGTCGCGCGTCGCGAACGTCGATGCGATGTCGGACGCCGCTCTTCCCCCTGAAGGCGAAGTGGACCGTGGCCCCCGTAACCTCGGCGTGCCGGTCGCGCATCGTCGTGAGGCCGAACGACCCGTTGGCGCGGGCGTACTCCTCGTTGCCGACGCGGATGAGCGTGGTCGCCAACAGGCGGACGACGGTGGCCAACACCTTGGGGCGCGGCAGGCCGGGCAGGGCGAGGTCTGCTCCTACTCGGGCGCGCACTCGGGGGAGTGCCTGGCCGAACGCTACCACCCGGTCGTACTTGGACTCGTCGCGGACGGCCCGCCAGCGCGGGTGGTAGCGGTACTGCTTGCGGCCTCGGGCGTCTCGCCCGGTCGCCTGGAGGTGGCCGGTGGCGAGAGGGCAGATCCACACATCGGCCCAGGCGGGGGGGATGGCCAACGAGCGAATCCGGGTCAGCGTGGCCTCGTCGCGGGCGGCGTGGCCGTCGGGACCAACGTAGCGGAGAGCTTTGCCGCGCCGGACGCGGCGGATGCCGGGGCGGTCGTCGCTCACATAACGCAACCCGGCACCGCGAGCGGCTTCGCGTGCGGCGTCGGTAGTGGGGGGGCTGCTACCGCCCGTCGTGGAGTTCATGGAGTAGACTGCCGTCAGGCCAGGGGCGAGGGGAGAATCGCTGGTCTTCAATGGAATTAATCGTGGAGCGTTCCTTCCATATCATTATTGGGGGGCCGAGTCGAACAAGTAAACTTCGACCTGCGGCCTCGCTGGTCTTCTCTGAGGTTTATGCGTGATCCCTCTCCTCTTCGCCCTGGGTGGCCCCGCCGATGGCCTCGACGCCGCGCTCGATGCGATCGCGAAGGCCGCGCCCGAGGGGTCGTTCTTCAGCGCCGCCACCGACCTGCGGGCGCTCGTCGCCCTCGTCCTGGTCAGCCTGACGTGTGGCGCGATCGGGCCGCTCGTCGTCGGCGGCCGGCTCGCGTTCTTCAGCGACGCGATGGCCCATTGCGCCTTCGCCAGCGTGTCCGTCGGCTTCATCCTGTTCACGTTCGGCCTCGCCGGCGTCCGGCCCGTCGAGGAATTCTGGGACTGGGTCACGCCCGTCATGATCGGCTTCGCCCTGCTCGTCGGGTACGCCATCGCCGTCACGCGCGAGAGGACCGGCCTGAGCAGCGACACCGTCATCGGCATCTTCTTCGCCTTCGCGATCGGCCTCGCGGCCATGCTGCGCAAGCTCATGTCCAACCGCCGACTGTTCTCGCTCGAGGATGTCCTCTTCGGCGACCCGCTCCTCGTCCGCAGTCAGGACGTGGTCTACCTGGGCGTCCTCCTCGTCGTCACCTGGGTCGGGCTGTCGCTGATGTTCAACTCGCTGTTCCTGGCCGGCTTCAACACCAGCCTCGCCCTGTCGCGCCGCGTCCGGCTGGGGCTGGTCCAGCGCCTCTTCATCCTGCTGCTCGCCGTCGTCGTCACCCTCTGCGTCCGCACCGTCGGCGTCCTGCTCATCAACGCCCTCCTCGTCGTCCCCGCCGCCACGGCGGCCAACCTCTCGCGCAACCTCCGCCAGATGTTCTGGCTGTCCGTCTGCTTCTGCCTGGCCTCGGCGCTCCTGGGCCAGTTCATCGTCTGGGAGACCTACGTCTATCGCAAGGACATTTCCCTCGGCACCCCCGGAGTCATCATCCTCGTCAGCGTCGCCCTGTTCGTCGGCTCCGCCCTCGTCGGCCCGTGGCTCCAGCGTCGCGCCAGGGTCGATTCGCGACAATAGGCGCGGACGGGTGAACCTCTCCCCTGGCGAGCGACGTATCAAGGGGAGGGGTCGAGACGTGCGATGCGAAGACCTAACCCCCTAACCCCCTTCCCTAAAGGGAAGGGGGGACCGGACAAGTCCCCGTCTGGCTCCCCCTCCCCTTTAGGGGAGGGGGCTGGGGGGTGGGGTCAGCCTTTCACTCGCCCACATGTAACCTGATTGCAGACCGGAGAACGCATCATCATGGCCGACGTGCAGGAATCCAAAGAGAGCCGGGCGGCCTACTACATCGACCAGCTGTTCACCATCGGCGTCTGCGGCGCGCTCGCGGGCGTCACGATCATGCTCTGGCGGACGGGCGCGCTGGACAAGATGCTCGACAAGAAGTTCCACATCTGGGTCGCCCTCGGCGGCCTGAGCTTGTTGGCCCTCGTCGTCGTCCGCGCCATCGCGGTCTGGCGCTCGGTCGATGAGTCCGCCGAGCGACCGCACGATCATGGCCATAGCCACGGCGACGGGGACGGCGCGGCGTGCGAAGACGACCACGGCCATGAACACGGTCATTCTCACGGCCACGACCCCATCGAACCCCAGACGACCGGCGGAACCCTGAGCCTCGCGCTCACGCCCTCCGCGCCGATCGGCCACAGCCACTCCCACGGCGACGGGCACGACCACGACCACGGCTACGCCCCCTGGCGCTACGCCGTCCTGTTGCTCCCCGTCGCGCTCTACTTCCTCATCCTGTCCAACCCGGCGTTCGACCGTTCGCCGGTCTATCGGCCGAGCAACACGCTCGACTACATCCAAAACTTCATCATCGATTTTCGGAGCATCCTCTGGGAGGCGCTGCCGTTCATCGTCCTCGGCGCGGTCATCGCGGGCTTGGTCGAGGAGTTGTTGCCGCAGCGCGTCGTCGTCGCGCTCCTCCCGAAGAGTCGATTCGCGGCCGTCGCCCTCGGCGGTTTGCTCGGCCTCGTGTTCCCTTTGTGTGAATGCGGCATCATCCCGATCATGAAGCGACTGCTCCGCAAGGGGTTGCCCCTCTCTTGCTGCATCGCGTACCTGCTCGCCGGGCCGATCATCAACATCGTCGTGTTGCTCAGCACCTACATGGCGTTCTCGGGTATGGAGAACGTGTTCGAGTCCCTCCCCGATGGCAAAGGGAGTGTCCCGAGTTATCAGATGGGCGGCTGGTGGATGCTCGGCTTCCGCGCGGGCCTCGGATACCTCACGGCGATCGTCACGGCGATGATCGTCGATCGGCAATACGCCAAGCACGGCGACTCGCTGCTGACGGTGGAAGCCAGGCCCGGCCTGCTCGAGATGGCCGACGAGGAGGCCGGCCCTTCTCGCAGCGTGTGGCAGCGGTTGAGCAACATCAGCGAGACGGCCCTGCACGACTTCGTCGATATCACGGTCTACCTCATCTTGGGCGCGCTGCTCGCTTCGACGACACGCCTTTTCTTCACGTCGGAAGACATCGCCGGGTATGGCAGAGATCAGCCGATCGTCGCCATCCTGCTCATGATGGGGCTTGCGGTCATTCTGTGCCTGTGCAGCGAGGCCGACGCCTTCGTCGCGGCGAGTTTCGTCACCCTCCGCCCCAGCGCCAAGATCGCCTTCCTCGTCCTCGGGCCGATGATCGACTTCAAGCTGTACTTCATGTACACGCGCATCTTCCGCCCCCGACTCATCTTCACGATCTACGGCGCGGTCATCGTCCAGGTGCTCCTCTATTCCGTCGGGGTTCACTACTTCTGGGAGGCGTATGCGAAGTACCTCATCAACCCCCAGCAAATCGCGCGATCGGACATCAGCGAGAAGGAGCGCACGGCCATGGCCCAAAAGGGGGCGCAGGTCGTCGCCCTCTTCGGCTCGCCGCCGCCCGGCGCGTCGTCGCACGTCTCGCTGGTTTCGACGATCGGCAGCATCTGGCTCGTCAACGCGAACGAGGAGATCGTCGAGGTGCGCTTTACGCAACTCGAGAACGCCGCTTCGACGCAAGACCTCCGCGACTTCTACAAGGGTCGGCGGGTCCAACTCGTGGGCCAATTCGTGGGCAGCGATCAGTCGTTCACCCTGACCCGGTACAAGATGAATTGCTGCGCGGCGGACGCCCAGCCGATCAACGTCAACATCAAGATCGATGATTCGGTGAAGGAGACTCTGCCGGTGAGTCAGATATCCAGAAAGTGGCTCCGGGTCACGGGGGAAGTCCACTTCAAGGAATTCCAGGGCGTGTGGCGGACCTGGCTGATCCTCAAGCCGCGTGGGGACGAGACCCTGATGCGCCAGGGGGACTCCGGGGATGCCAAGGTCAAGGCCCTCATCGAGATCATTCCCGCGCCCGCGAACCCCTATGTGAACTGATCGCGAAGGGGGGCGGGAGCCAACGCCCCCCCTTCGCGCGTAACCTGCTCCCTGTATCACGGCAGCACCTGGACCGTCACCTTCGACGCATGATCGGGCGTCCGGTAGACGCGATGCGTCGCCTTGCGGAAGTCCGACGCCCCGGCGGAGTAGATGTCCCCGAACGTCTGCGGGTTGCGGTCGAGCAGCGGGAACCAACTCGACTGCACCTGGACCATGATGCGGTGCCCCGAGCGGAACGTGTGGTACGCATCCGGGAGCGCGTACTTCACCCGCGTCGTCTTGCCGGGCGTGAACGCCTCCGGCTTCTCGAAGCTGTCGCGGAACTTGCCGCGCATCACGTCGCCGCGCACGAGCTGTTGGTAGCCGGCCATCTTCACCTGGGTCGGGTTCGGGTTCGGGTCGGGCCGGTCGTTGGGGTAGACATCGATCACCTTGACGATCCAGTCGGCGTCGGTGCCCGTCGTGGAGACGAAGAGGTCGGCCTCGATCGGCCCGGCGATCGTCACGTCTTCTTCCAACACGTCCGTCTGGTAGACCAACACGTCGGGGCGGCGCGACGCGAATCGCTGGTCGGCGGTCATGTAGTCCGCGGCCATGCCCAGGACGATCTTGTCGAGATAGGGCACCGGCTTGTTCGGGTCGCTGAGGTATTCGTCTCGCGCCTCGTCGGGGTTCTTCAGGGGACTCGGGGTGGAGTCGCCGAGCTTCCCCTTCGGGTGGAAATAGAGCGAGCGACTCTTGGTGCCCTTCGGGGGCCAGGTTTCGTGCTTGCGCCAGACGTTCGTGCCGGTCTCGAACACCCACGCCTCGGGGGCACCTTCCAGCTTCTCGCCCTTGAGGTGGTGCTCGAAGAACGGCAACTCGATGTTCTTGCGGTAGAAGTCCCCCGTCTTCGCGTCGAACGAGATGTCGCCGAGCTTGTCGCCGTCCCCCCGGCTCCAGCCGCCGTGCGACCACGGCCCCATGACGAGGCGGTTGTTCGCCTTCGGTGAGGTCTTCTTCACGTTCTTGTAGACCTCGAGCGCCCCGAAGAGGTTCTCCGCGTCGTACCAGCCGCCCACGGTCAGCACCGCCGGCTTGATGTCCTTCAAATGCGGGCGGATGTTGCGGGCCTTCCAGAAATCGTCATACGTCCCGTGCTTCATCGCCTCGTCCCAGAACGTCGCCTTTCCCTCGAAGTGGCGCTCATTGGCGTGGCTGAGCTTGCCCACCTTCAGGAAGAACTCGTAGCCGTCGGGCGTGTCGTGGTCGAACGTGGCGGTGAACTTCCTCGTTGGGGCGGGACGGGGCCGATCGAACCGCGCCAGGAAGTTGAACATGTGGGCCAGGGACAGCGCCCCGTTGTGGTGCCAGTCGTCGCCCATGAACCAGTCGGTGACGGGAGCCTGGGGCGACACGGCCTTGAGCGCCGGGTGCGCGTCGATCATCCCGGCGGCGGAGTAGAAGCCGGGGTAGGAGATGCCCCACATGCCGACCTTGCCGTTGTGGTTGGCGACCCGCCGCAGGAGGAAGGCGATGGTGTCGTAAGTGTCGGTGGACTCGTCGAAGTCCTTCGGCCCCTTGTCGGCGACCTGCGGCCGCATGTTCACGAACTCGCCCTCGGACATCCACCGCCCGCGCACGTCCTGGTAGACGAAGATGTAGCCCGCCTTGCCGAACAGGGCCGACGGTCCGAGGTTGTCGGGGTAGTTGCTCGTGCCGTAGGGGCGAGCGCTGTACGGGGTGCGCGTGAGGAGGAGCGGGTACTTCTTGCTGTCGTCCTTGGGGACGTAGACGGCAGTGAAGAGGCGTTTGCCGTCGCGCATCGGGATGCGATATTCGTACTTCGTGTACCCCGCCTTCACCTCGGCCAGACCCTGCGCCCCGGCGTGACCCGATTGGATCAGGACGAGCAAGAGTGCGGAGGCGAGGAGGTCGAACGGAGTAAGTCGACGAGCCGACAACATGAGTGGGGTCTCGCTGGCGTGAAGGAGTTTCGAGGAGGGGCCATCGTATCCGCCGGGGAGTGGCCCGGCAAGCAGGATGCCGGCACACCCTCCTCACAGATAGAACAAAACTTGGTTCTCCGCCATTCTTGCTGAGGACGAGGCGGGGAACCCAGGAGCCGCGCACGAAGTAAGCGGTTGGTGCAGGAGCCGCGCACGGAGTGAGCGGTTCGTAACGATCCCCCTACGGCGATGGACGCGGAGACGAGCGTCCCTGACTCCCCGCTTACTTCGTGCGCGGCTCCTTGGCTCACCTCCTCGTTCTCAGCAAGAATGGCGGAGAACCCAAATCTTTCGGGAGCCGCCGACCCCGCAGCCTTCTCTGGAGTGCGGCGAGGATCGCCGCTTCGTTCTTGGTCCGAACTACTCCGCGCTCGCTCGTTCACCACTTGCCAGTGGAAAACGAAGGACGATCCTCGCCGCACTCCAGAGAAGGCTGCGGGGCCGGCGGCTCCCGAAAGATTTGCCGCACCCCTCCTCACTCCCATAAGATGCCAGACATGACCGACCGACCGTACCCCCTGCCAAGACTCTCGATCGCGGAAAAACGCATCCTCCTCGCGCGCATGCTGGAAGAGGCGAGTCCGTCCGAGCGCGTATTCCCACTCTCGCACGGTCAGCGAGGGCTGTGGTTCCTGCACCAGATGAACCCCGGCGGTGCGGCTTACAATCTCTGCTATCCCATCCGCATCCGTTCCGCGCTCGATCTGCCCGCGTTCCGCCGCGCCCTCCAGAACGTCATCGATCGCCACGCCGGGCTGCGGACCACCTTCGAGGCGCGCGACGGTGAGTTGGTCCAGCGCGTCCGCGACAAGGCCCCGATCGACCTCGAGGTCGTCGAGGCGACTTCGTGGACGGAAGAGGCGCTGCGCGACCGGCTTCGCGAAATCGTCCACCGGCCCTTCGACCTGGAGCGCGGGCCACTCATTCGCATGCGTCTATTCCACCTTGGTCCAGACGACCATCTGTTCCTGCTGACCATCCATCACATCATCGGGGATTTCGTGTCGCTCGTGACGATCACCGAGGAGATGGCGACCCTCTACCCCGCCGAGCGAACCGGAACGCGATCCTCACCCCTCCCTGATGCCAGGGCAACCTACGAAGACTTCGTGCGCGCTCAGGGCGAGCTACTGACCAGCGCGATGGCCTCGCGGTAG
>JANXSH010000912.1 GCA_025356615.1 Planctomycetia bacterium
GCAGTGAAACATCCGCTAGCCCAGCGTGGTCCGGCGGGTCATCTCAGTAGCTGTGGGGCGGCACAGTGCGGGCACGGCATCGTTCTTCTCCTCTCGTTTTAGGAGAAGGACACCCGAGCTGGAGCCTGCGTTGCACGCCCCGTACTGAAACCGCTCCCTTGTCGCCGGGCCCGCGGCCATGACGGGTTAGGAGCTTGTCTTACCCGCTCCCCGCCGCCTCGATGATCTGGAGGAGTTCGTCGCGAGTGGGCCCGAGCGGCGCGGGCGGCTCAGCCACTGGTTGGCGCCCCGCTGCCAGCGCCCCGGCCCGCTCCTCTTCCGGACATGCCGGACGGGATGCCATTCGTACAAGGAGATGCGTTTCATGCGAATCCGCTGGCGTGGCCTCGAGCTGCCCAACCGAGTTCAGAGCGACCGCTCGACGTTGACGGACATGTACGGCAAGTTCAGCGTCGAGCCGTTCGAGCGCGGCTTCGGCGTGACGGTCGGCAACAGCCTCCGCCGTATCCTGCTCTCGAGCCTCGAAGGCAGTGCAGTGACGCGCGTCAAGATCGAGCGCGTCGAACACGAGATCAGCTCGATTCCCGGCGTCGTCGAGGACGTGACCGACATCATCCTCAACATCAAGAGCCTGGTCGTCCGCAACTCCAGCGACCAGCCCCGCACGCTGAAGATCCACCGCGAGGAGCGCGGCGTCGTCCTCGCCAAGGACATCATCACCGGGCCGGATGTCGAAATCATCAACCCGGATCACGTCATCGCCACGCTGACCGACGACGTGCTGTTCAACGTCGAAATGACGGTCGAGAACGGTCGCGGCTACCGGACGGCGGAAGAGAACGCGGGCAAGGAGCGGGAGATCGGCATCATCCCCGTCGATGCGAGCTTTTCGCCGGTGACGCGCGTCAAGCAGGAGATCGAAGACACCCGCGTCGGCCAGAAGACGAACTACGACAAGCTCGTCCTCGAAATCTGGACCAACGGGACGGTGTCGCCGCAAATGGCGCTGGTCGAAGGCGCGAAGATCCTGCGGAAACACCTCAACCCGTTCATCCAGTACGCCGAGCCTGGCCCCGAGATCAGCATCGAAGACGTGGCGACGGACTCCTCGTCCGTGTCCTCGGTCGATGTCGAACTGGAGCGGAAGCTCAACATGAGCCTAGCCGAGTTGGAACTGAGCGTCCGCGCGACGAATTGCCTCGAAACCGAGGGAATCACCACGGTCCGCGACCTCGTCATGCGCACGGACGACGAGTTGCTCGAGGTGCGGAACTTCGGAGAGACGACACTCAAGGAAGTGAAGATCCAGCTCTCGGCCCGGGGCCTGGCTCTGGGCATGAAGTCGGCGGCCGGCAAACGCTGAGTCGCGTCATCGATATGGGTATGATAACCAAGCGTGCGAGCGACTGCTGGATGGGTGGTTCTCGAACGAGCGAATCCTGGCGGAGTGGAAGGACACTATGAGACACCTGAAAGCGGGACGCCGACTCAACCGGAATTCGTCCCATCGCACCGCATTGTTCCGCAACCTGGCGATGGCGCTGATCCGCCACGAGCGGATCATCACGACCGTAGCGAAAGCCAAAGAAGTGCGATCGTTCATCGAGAAACTGGTCACGCTGGCCAAGCAGAACACCCTGCACTCCCGGCGGCTCGTCCTGGCACGGCTCGGCCCGCCCTCCAAGGCGGCTGTGATCCCCCGCGAGAGCGTGGACGACGACGCGAAGGCGGATGAGCGCCACGTCATCGTCAAGCTGTTCACGGAGATCGCCCCGCGCTACGCGGAGCGTCAGGGAGGCTACACCCGCGTCCTGAAGCGCCACGAGCGCCGCCTCGGCGACGCCGGCCATACGGCCCTGCTCGAGTTCGTCGAGGCGGGGTCGGGCAAGCGCATGAAGAAGGCGAAGCCCTCCGCGCCCGCCCCAGTCATCGCACCCATTCATGCGCCGACTCCTGCGCCGGTCGTCGCCCCCGAGGCGAGCGCCCCGGCGACGCCTCCTGTCGGCGAACAGACGCCGCCCGCCGCGAGCTGATTCCGCGAGATTTAATCGATTTCGAGAGGAGCCAGGGACGAAAGTCGCTGGCTCCTCGCGTTTCCTTGATCACATCCGCGAAGAGATGAGGGAAACCATAACGGGCCTACCCGTGTGTCGTGGTCTGGTCGCTTGGTAGCGTTCAGACTCCGACGCACGGGTAGGCCCGTTTTCTGTCACCTTGGACGAATCCCAATTTCTAATTAGTGACTCGTATGCTCCTCTCGAGAACTCAAGCGCTCCGCGCGAGCTTCGCCTTGACCGGGACGGTCAGGTTCGTCTGGTGCATCCAGCGGCCCGAGTCGGGCGTGCCGTTCCAGCGTTGGAGGGAGACGGACTTCACATGGTCGCGCTCTTCATCGTCGAGAACCTCGAAATAGGCCTCGGCGACGTTGGCGCGGACCTGTGTCGAAGAGCGTCCGAGGTAGACGAGACGGTCGGTGCGGTCGTCGAAAACGGCGACGGCTCGCCAGCCCTGGGGTTTGGCTTCAGTCTGGAAGAACATGGGATAGACCCTCCTTGGCCTGGGTGTGATACGAAATAGGATGATGCCATTGGGGGGGAGAAAAGTCAAGACGAACCCTTGAGGGATTCAAGGGATTCGGGCGGGTTCGAGGGGCAGGTGGGTGGAGCAAGCCGCATCGATCCCCTTGCCCGGCGGGCCGACGTTCGCGAGAATACGGGCTGACGAGACTCAGGCACACCCCGAAGGAGGAACCGATGTTTTCCATGCGATCCCATCTGCTTCTGGTTGCCGTTTGCGTGTCCCTACTCTCGGCCGGCCCCGCGCGGGCAGCCGACGGAAAAGTTTCTGGGCGCATCACGATCGACGGCAAGCCCCTCGCTGCGGGGCGCGTCTTTTTCCACCTGGACGACGGCCAGTTCGTGGGGGCCAAAGTCAAAGACGGGGCCTATTCGGTAGACCGTGTCCCGACGGGCACCCGTAGGATCACGGTCGAAGGAAAGGGGGTCGCCCCCAAGTTCACCTTCGAGAACACCTCGGGACTCACGGTGAAGGTCGAGAAGGGCAGATCGACCTTCGACATCGCCCTCTCCGATTAGGCGAATCGTTGAGGGCTACGCATGAACCTTTCCGTTTTCGTTCGCAACGCCGTTGGCCCCTTCGGTCATTCGGCGGACGGCCCCCAGGATACCGCCGTCTTGGCCCGCATGTCGGACATGCCGTCGGCCGATCTGGTACTGGAGAGAGGCGACATCCAAATCGGTTAGAACGGTCGGCGTCATGATGACGACCGGAATCGACCGCTCGCCTGGTCGGGGGTCCAACTCTGCCAGGAACTCGAAGATCCCGTTGTTCGCGAGCAACAAATCGACGAAGACCAGGGAAGGACGCCGCCAGGCGAGGTGGAGGAGAGCCAGGCGGTCCGTTGCGACGGCGGACACCGTCCAGCCCGCCTCGACCAGAAGGTGGCGCAACTTGCGATTCACTTCCGTGTCGTCGTTGACGATCAACGCCGAGCCACGCGGGTGCTTCTTCAAAATGCGCGCCAGAGATTCCGGGGAAGGGGGACGGCTCGTGAAGTCGCCGGTCGATGGGCCGGAGACCCGTTGGTCTCCCTGTCGAAGGCTGATCGGCAATACCGGGATGTCCGCGAACGCGGGATCCGCTTTCAGTGCCGACAGCAGCCCCCAACCTCCCTTTCCGGGCATAAACATTTCGAAGAGGACGGCGGCGGGACGGACCTCCTGAGCCAGTCCCAGCGCTTTCTCCGCGCACGTTGCCGAGACGACTCGATATCCCGCTTTCGCCAAGCTATTCTCCAGGGCGTCTCGTCCGCGATTGTCGTCGTCCACCACCAGGATCGTCCCCGGTCCTTCGCGCCGGGCGTCGAGGATCGGTACGGGCGACACGGCGATCGGCCGGTTCGGAACCTCGATCGGCTTCTTGGTGAACTCGCAGGGCAACCGGATGACGAAGGTGGAGCCGACGCCCGGCTCGCTCGTCACACTCACATCGCCGCCCATCAACTGACAGAATTTTCGGCTGATGGCTAGTCCCAGTCCGGTCCCGCCGTACTGGCGAGTGGTCGAAACGTCCGCCTGCGAGAACGCCTGGAAGAGTCGTCCCATCTGCTCGCCGGTCAACCCGATGCCCGTGTCCCGGACGAAAAAACCGACCCATTCCTCGCCGTCTCGGCACTCCTTCGCCACTCGGAGGGTGATGGTGCCCTGCTTGGTGAATTTGCAGGCGTTGCTCAACAAGTTGAACAGACACTGACGCAACCGGGTCACGTCCGTGAACATTCGAGCCGGGGCGTCTGCCGACTCCACCACGAGCGTGTTGGCGTTCTTCTCCACCAGCGGCCGGACGGTCGAAACGATGCCCTCGATCAGCTCCTTCGGGTCGAACGGCTCGGGGTAGACCTCGATCTTTCCGGCCTCGACCTTGGAGAGGTCCAAGACGTCGTTGATGAGCGCCAGCAAGTGCTTCCCGGACCCCTGGATCTTGACCAGGTCGGAGGCGAAGCTCTGCTGGTCCGTCTCCTCCGCCTCTTCCTGGAGCATCTCGCTGTAGCCGATGATCGCGTTGAGGGGGGTACGCAGCTCGTGGCTCATGTTGGCCAGGAATCGGCTCTTGGCGGTGTTGGCCTCCTCGGCCGACTCCTTCGCCGAGAGGAGTAGCGCCTCGGCCTTCTTGCGGATCGCGACTTCCGATTCGAGGACGAAGTTGGCCTCCGCGAGGTCTGCGGTTCGGGAGGTGACTCGCTGTTCCAGCGTGGTCTGGGAGTCGTGGAGCGAGTCGGCCATGCGGTTGAACGCCCCGGCGAGTGCGCCCATCTCGTCTCGGGACGAGTCCGCGATGCGGGCCAGGACGGAGGGGTTCGCGGCGACCTTTTCCATGACGGCGACGGCGTGCCGCAGTCGGCGGTGGATGAGCAGCTCGAAGAGGACGTAGATCACCAGCAGGAGGAGGACGGCGAGCAGGCCGTTGAGGCTCAGCACGCTCCACAGGGCGGCCCGCTGGTGGGCGCGTATGTCCTGTGTGGGAACGCTCACCACCATGATCGACTGGATCTCCCCTTCCTCCCAGTCGTAGCCGTGCGTCGTTCCGTAGCGATGTCGCACCTCGAGGGGGGCGTCCTGCGCGCGACCGTGACAGCGGAGGCAACCGGCGTCGATGGCGATGGGCCGGGCTACATAGAAGTATTCCTGCCCTTCCCTGTGGTCGAACCCCGACAGTTCTTCGAGGTCGGAGTCTTCGGTGAACCGGCGAATCAAATCCCTCTCGTGCGGCTGGGCGAGGTTCTTTTCATTCAGAGGGTTGAGCGTCGCTTCGCGAAAAGAATAGTCGGGGAGCGACGGGCGCAGCTTCTCGAACGTGCCCCTCGCCACGAGGCTCGGCGTCTCGGCCTCGAAGATCGTGACATCGGGGTTCTTCTTCTGGTTCCCGATGGCGGGGCGGAGGACATCGACGGCGTAAGCCCGGCACGCCTGCCCGAAGTGCAAGACGGTCTCCGCCCGCTTGCGGACCTCCGCCTCGATGGCCTTCTGCTGGTCGCGGATCAGGATCCACGTCATCAACCCGATGGTCAGGGCGAGGATGACCAGCACCGGCACGCCTAATTTCAAACTGAGCCTCATCGGCAGACCTCCGAGCGGCAGACGCTCGCACCCTCCGACCTTTCCGTGGTGAAGCGGCTTCCCTCCGATTATCGTTCGGAGCGATCGCGTCAGGCCCGTCCGTAGATCCCTGTGACGAGATTATACCCGCACGATGGCCGCCGGACTGCCCCAAATGACACGGACCACGAACGGATGCCACGGCCGTAGAATTGCAGCCATGTCCTCGAACGGAACATGGGCCCGTTCATTCGTCTCTGACAGGCTAACAGGATAGACT
>JANXSH010000933.1 GCA_025356615.1 Planctomycetia bacterium
CCGAGACGCCATCAAGTTCTCCGACCTGATCCACTCCTTCAAGCCCAGTCCGATCACCAACATCCAAGATCCCGCCCGCATCTTCGATTTCCTCTCGCACCACCCCGAGAGCACCCACATGATCACCTTCCTCTGGTCCGACCAGGGGACGCCGACGAACCTGCGCCAGATGGACGGCTTCGGCATCCACGCCTTCAAGTGGGTCGATGCCGAGGGCAAGGTTACCTACGTCAAGTTCAACTGGCGCTCGATGCAGGGTCTCGCCCCCTCCCCCGACGCCGACGCGCGCCAGGCGGCGGCGAAGGAACCCAAGTTCCACACCAAGGATCTCTACGACAACATCAGGGCGGGCAAGTTCCCCTCCTGGGAACTCGGCGTGCAGATGCTGTCGCCCGACCAGATGGCCAAGCTCGACTTCGACCCGCTCGACGCCACCAAGATCTGGCCCGACGTGCCCGAGGTCAAGGTCGGCAAGATGACCCTCAACAAGATCCCGTCGAACTTCTTCCAGTTCACGGAGCAGTCGGCGTTCGACCCCGGCATCCTCGTGCCGGGCATCGAGGCCAGCGAGGACAAGTTGCTCCAGGGCCGCGTGTTCAGCTACGGCGACACCCAGCGCTACCGCGTCGGGACGAACTACCTCATGCTGCCGGTGAACCGTCCGCGTGCTCCAGCGACCAACGACAACCAGGACGGGCGGATGAACTTCGGCGTCACCGAGACGGACACAAACTACGAACCGAGTATCCATACGGGGGGGAGGAACGACAACCCGGACCTCGAGGCGAGTAAAGCCCCCCTCAAGGGCAGCGTCGTGCAGAGGCCGATCCGCAGGCAGCAGAACTTCACCCAGGCCGGTGCCCTCTACGAGTCGTTCTCCGAGCCGCACCGGGCCAACCTCATCAAGAACTTGACCGCCGATCTCGGCCAGGTCGAGAACATGGCCGTCAAGACGACGATCGTCTCGTTCGCCTATCAGGCTAACACGGAGTACGGCACCCGGCTCGCCAAGGCCGTGGGCGTCAAGCTGGACGATGTGAAGGCGACGATCAAACGCCAGCCCGAACCCGCAGGCAAGTAACCCCACCGCCCAGAGCGAGGGTGGCGGGTGGAAGAGATCCGCCGCCCTCGCTTTTTCGTCCCTCGATCCAGGAGGCGTCTCATGCGATTCATCCCCCTGTCCGGTCTCCTCGTTCTGTTGATCGGTTGCTCCCCGACACCGGAACCTACGTCCGAGGTTCCCCCACAACTCTCACACCAGCCAGCGATTCCGCTTACCCCAGAGGTCGCGGCCAAACTCCGCGACCTGGCCTTTCAAGCCGCCCGCGATGGCGACACGAAGACGCTCGACGAATACTTGAACACGAAACAGCCCGTCAACGAGAAGAACAAACGCGGTGACACGCTCCTCACGGTGGCCGCCTACAACGGCCAACTCGGAGCCGTCGAGCGAATCTTGGCCCAGCCCGGCGTCGAGATCGACACGCGCAACGGCATGGGCCTGACTGCCCTGACGGCGGCAGCGTTCAAGGGGCATGTGGAAATTGCGAAAGCTCTGCTCCGCGCCGGCGCGAACGTCAACGCCGCCAGCCGCAGCGGGCAGACCTCGCTGATGTTCGCGGCGATGTCCGGCAAACTCGCGATCGTCGATCAACTCCTCGTGGCCGGGGCGAACCCCGCCGCCAAGGACGCGAAAGGGAACACGGCCTTGAGTTTGGCAAGGACGCAGGAGGCCGAAGAAGTGGTGGCTCGACTGGAAAAGGCGATAAAGAAGTGAGGCCGAGATCGTAGGGGGAAATGCGATAGCCTGGCGTGCCGCGCGGCGGCTTCTGGCAACACGCTGGCCCTGGAAGCCGAGATCGTAGGGGGAAATGCGATAGCCTGGCGTGCAGTGTTTGTGCTGCACGCCAGGCTATGAGTTTTTTCGAGACCGAAACCTGGAACCTGTCGAGGCCGTCAGATCGGTGATGCTTTAATGGCATTCTGGGAGGATCAGCTACTCGTCGAGCTGGGAGCTACCCAGGTCCGTATGTGCCGAAATCCGTTCTACCTACAGGTTCCACAAAAGTGACCCGGTGGTATATCGATTGGCGAACTCCCTTTACTCGAGAAGATGAAGTATCTCAAGCGCCACACTTATATCTTACCACCTTCGGAGAGGCTGTCAAGAAGTTTCGCGGAACATTTTTCCCACTCGCGATGCGTCGCGTCGAGGTGGGCACTGAGAGAGAGGGAACGGTACAATGTCTACTCGAAAGGTGGCTCTTGTCACGGGGAGCGGAAAACGCCGCGTCGGCTCGGTCGTGGCCGAGGCATTGGCGGCCAAGGGGTATTCGCTCGTCGTTCACTATCGATCGTCGGCGGAAGAGGCCCGTACTCTGGTCGAGGCGTTCCGCGCGCGAGGCGTCGAAGCGATCGCAATCCAGGCCGACCTCGCGGACGAGGGATCGGTCCAAGCGCTGGTCGAGAAGACCTTGAAGCACTTCGGGCGGATCGATGTCCTCGTCAACTGCGCCGCGCTGTGGGAGACGAAGAAGCTCGAGGACGTGACGGCGGACGACGTGCGCCGGCACTTCGAGACGAACACGCTCGGCACGTTCCTTTGCTCCCAGCGGGCCGGCCTGGCGATGGTGCGTCAGCCCGAGGGGGGATGTATCATCACGCTCGGCGACTGGGCGATCGTTCGGCCCTACGCGAACTACGCTGCCTACTTTCCGTCCAAAGGCGCGATCCCCGCGCTGACGCGAACCCTCGCCGTCGAGTTGGGCAGCCGCAATCCGAACGTCCGCGTCAACTGCATCCTGCCCGGCCCGGTGATGCTCCCGCCCGACCTCCCCAAGGAGGAGCGAGCGGCCGCGATCGACGCAACCCTCGTCAAGCGCGAAGGCCGACCCGAACACGTCGCGCATGCGGTACTGTTCCTCGTCGAGAACGACTTCGTCACGGGCGTCTGCCTCCCCGTCGATGGCGGAAGGAGTGTCTATGCACCGGATTCGGTGTAACCTGGTAGATGTTCACGGTTCCATCGGGACGAATTCACCCCCGGTTATGCTCCAGGCTGGAGCTGCGATGTGTATGCTCCTTGGGGTAGTCTCAAGGTGGTGCTGCGTGGGGAGTTAACCACAGTGTCCCAGAGGGCACAGGGCATAGACAGAATGAAGTCGGCGTAAAGGCAATAGACAGGGCGTTGCCACGCTCGGCTCGCCTTTTCTACGCGGTCTTCCTTCTGTGTATTTCTCTGTGCCCTCTGGGACTCTGTGGTTAGACCTCTTTATTTCTTCTTCTTCGCCAAGTATTCATCGACGTACTTCTTCGGGTTTTCCTTGAAGGCGTCCGCACAGCCGCTACAGCAGACGAAGTAGGTCGCGCCGCCGAAGGAGACGGCCATCGTGCCGAGGCCGCCGGAGACGACGCACTCGGGGCCTTTCTTCTCCTTGCCGCCGAGGCTCTCGCCGATCTTGGTCGATTGGACGAAGTAGTTGTGCCGCCAGATCGTGCCGCCCGCGTTACGCGATTCGACCTTGCAGATGAATCGAACGCCCTCAGCGGCGGTGTTCATCAGGATTCGCTGGACTTCCTTCGTTTTGGGATCGGTGCGCTCGAACGTGAGCTTTTCGTCCTTCAGGACGCCTTCGAAGGTGAGTTTCTCCTTGCCCACGACAGGGGTGCCGATGAGCTGGTACTTCTTCGTGTCGAGCAAGTAGTGGATCTCGGCGGTCTTGAAGAACTTGCCCCCCTCGAAATCGACGTTGAGCCAAATCTTGTCGCCCTTGAAGCGCCAGTTCCACTTGACCGTCTCGTCCCAAACCGGGGCGGTCTTGCCAGCCTTCGTCTGGCCGCTGCCTTTCCACCCGCCGATGAAGTCCTGCAATTCGCGCAGGGCTTCCTTCGTCTTCTCGGCATCTTTCGGAGCCGGGGCGGCCTCACCGCTCGAAACCATCAACGCCAGGCCGACCATCAGCCCCAGAGCCAGGAATCGCTTCATGGAATACTCACCTCGTTTGGGTGGATGCGAAATCACTTTGGACGATTTATCAGACGGGACGAGTGGGTGGTTGGTTCCCGTTCTCGGGCGATCCATCCGCGTTCGGGACGAAGATAGGGAGGGTCGCAGGCCAATCGGGTCGGAGTCAGCCTTTTGAGGAGGCGATAGAGTATTTCGCGATGGTCGGCGGTTAGCCCCTCGGGACGCCGGTCGGGCGTGAGAGCCTCGTATATCTGCTCGGTTGTGAACCCCTGAAGAGGATCATCGATTGGCGTTTCCTGCAACACCACCCGAATGGCGCGGCGCAGCAAGAACTCCTCCGCCTCGCGAACAACCTCTTCCCGCGTATACGGCATGATCGCCCCCTCCTCGCGAACAGTCGCGCCACCAGCGTATTCGTCTCCCGCAACCCCGATGCGGCCGTTTCGATCCTGCTACTTTGGGGACGGAAGTTCGGTCTGCTCGCCCTCCGATTCAGACGAGGGCGAAACATCGAAGAGTCGGCGGAATCGATCGCGCACCTCGGGCGTCATCCCTTGCAGAATGTGTTCGGGCGTGATGACTTGGAGAACCTGCTCGGGGGAGATGCCCTGGAGACGCTGCTCGGGGGAGATGCCCCGAAGACGCACCTCTGGGGGAATGCGGTCCCAAATCTGCTCGGGCGTCAGCCCCTCAGTCGATAGCCCCGCAGCCAGCAGTTCGGGTGACGGGTGATGCCACATGTACTCCACGGCTTCCCGAAGAAACTCTTCCCTCGTCACTGGCATGGTCAATCCCTCCACCTCATACCCACCGAAGAGCCGCGCTACCAGACTACTCGTCTCCGGCGACCAGATGCGGCAGTGTTCCTGCCCGTATTGTAACAGTTCTCGTGATGCGGTGAAAAGGTGCAACATCGCGTTGGCCTCGTTCGCGGCAATTCATTTGCCACGATGATCCGAATCCTCCAGGTGCCCCAGATCGCTTCGAGGACACCCGGTTGGATCGTGGTAAGCGGAACCAGACCGGCGAGTCCTACGGGCGAGCGGGCGCAGATGGCGAAGAGGCGAAAGTCGTCCTTGGGTAGCAGGTCGTTGAAACTCGGGCTAACTTGCTTCCGATAGTTGACGTAGTGAGCGAGCAACTCGTCGATCGCGCAGTCGTCCAGCGTATCCCAGTGCGATTTGAACGTGATCAGATTGTGCGCGACGAGTCGGCCCTCGAGGCCGTCGGGCAAGACGCGGTCGAGGACACCTCCGGTTTTGCGGACGATGAGGACATCAAGGAACTGGGACTTTACCGACAGGTCGCGCTCGAGTTCGACGACGTAAGGGGTGCCCCGGAAGAAGTCCTGCACCATCACGCCGAACATGTGGTGCCAATCCATCAGCGGTTCCGGGGGCATGCGAACTCTCGATGGGCAGCGAATCGTATTCGACTCTTCCAAGCATCGAGAGAAAACTACCACGCGAAATGGAAATAGAAAGCGCCCCAGCCACACTCCTGAACTCCGCGTGGGTGCCCGAAGCCGCGAATCAAGAAGGATCCTTCTTCTCCTTCTTGTCGTCCTTTTTCTCGACCTTCTTGTCGTCCTTCTTCCCGGCCTTGTCCGCTTCTTCCGGCACCTTCAGTTGATACAGGGTCGAGTCCCCATTCCCGGTGACGAGTTGCTTGCCGTCGGGGGAGAAGCTCAGAGCGCGCACGAATTGCTGGTTGAGTTGATAGGGCACTTTCATGTCCCATTCGCGGATCAGGGTTCCTGTGTCGAGGTTCCACACCTTGACGACGCTGTCCATGCTCGCTGTTGCGAATCGCTTGTTGTCCGAGGTCAAGGCGAAGGCGATGATGGCCTTGGCGTGGGCCGAGATCGTTCGGAGCGGTTTATCTGGCTTGGCGAGATCCCAGACCTTGACTGTGCCCGAAGCCTCGCCGGTGATGAGCATCTTCCCGTCCGGCGTGAGGGCCAGATCGGATATGTTGGCCCCCTTGGTGTCGATGGGCGTGCCGATCAGTTTCTTCTCCGCGATGTCGAAGATGTGGACCTTGCCGGTCGGATCGCCGACGGCGCAAATCTTGCCGTTGGCACTAAACGTCAGGCTCGTCAGCTTGTTGACTTTTTCACGGACGTTGAAGGAGGCCAACTGCTTGCCGGTCTCCAGGTCATACGTTTCCACCATGTGGAGCGAGTTGGCGGAGTCGGGTTTCGTATCGGCGACCCAGGCGACGAACTGCTTGCTATCGGGCTTGGCGACGAGGATCACCACATCGCCGACGACCTTCTCCTTGATCACCACACCATCGACGATCTTCTCCTTCTCGTGTTTGATGTCGAGCTTGACCTTACCCGTGGCCGTGTCCCAGACGCGCAGAGCCTTCTTATCGCTGCCGCCCGTTATCAGAAACTTTCCGTCGGAAGTGAACGTCAGCGACGTGAGAGGATCCTGGAAGCTGGTCAGGACGAAGAGTTCCCTCCCCGACTCGCGGTTCCAGATCCGAACGGTGTTGTCGTACCCGCCCGAGGCGAGGAGTTTCCCGTCACTGCTCGAGGCGACGGCCCAGACTTCGCGACCGTGGCCGATGCCCGAGGTGGTCGCCTGGATGCCGAGCTCCCAGACGCGGACGGTGCGGTCCACGCGGGCCGAGACGATGTAGTGCCCGTCGCCGCTGAAGGCGACGCTGGTGATGAAGTTGCCGTGCCCCCGGTAGCTGTGAAGCTCCTGGCGCGTCGTCGTGTCCCAGAGCTTGAGAACCTGGTCCCCCCCGCCGGAGACGATGATCTTGCCGTTGGGACTGATCGCCACCGAACTGAGGGCGTGCTTGTGGCCCGTGAAGACGACCGGCGCGCCCCCGAGGCCGAGGTCATAGTAGTGGACGCGCATGTCACTGGCGCAGGAGACGAGCTTCCCGGAGTCGGCGCTGAAGGCGATGCAACTGACCGCCCCGCCGTGGTCGCGGTACGCCCTCTCCTCCGTCATGGTCGCGGCGTCGAAGAGGCGGATCGATCGGTCACTCGACCCGGAGGCGAGGCGCTTGCCGTCCGCGCTCCAGGCGACGGTACTGACGACGGCGGTGTGCCCCTCGAAAGTGTGCAGGGTCTTGCCCTCTTCGGTGTCCCAAACCTTGACGAGCTTGTCTGAGCCGCCGCTGACGAATTTCTTTCCATCGGGGCTGAAGGCGATCGAAGTCACCGCCCCGTCGTGGCCCTTATAGGTGCGTACCTCCTTGCCGGTCGCGATGTCCCACAGTTTGATCGAGCGATCACCTGAGCAGGACAAGAGGTGCTTGCCGTCCGGGTGGAACAGGGCCGCCGTCACCGCCGAGGCGTGACCCTCGAACTTCTTTTGCTCGGTCCCGAGACGGGCATCCCATAGGCGGATGACCTTGTCTCGGCCTGCGGTCAGTACGGATTGACCATCGCGGGAGAAGACGGCGGACCAGATCGCCTCGCCGTTGACGCCCTTCTCGCCTCCGAGGAGGCGGGACATTTCGCTACTCCCGAGATCCCAGAAGAGGACCGATTGGTCGGCACTCGCCGACGCGAGCCGGGAGCCGTCGGCGCTGAACGCCAGGGCCGTTACCTCGCCGGTGTGGCCGGACAGCGTGCGGAAACAAGTGCCGGTCGCCGCGTCGAAGAGCTTGATGCGCTTGTCGGCGCTACCCGTGGCGACCGTCTTGCCGTCCGGGCTGACGGCGACCGCGCGGACGGTGTCCTCGTGTCCCTCGTAGACCTGGCGCTCCGCCCCAGTGAGGTTCAGGCGCTTGGCGATGTTCGGCTCGGTGCCTCCGACGATGACGCTATCATTGCTCGGGTGGAACGCGATGGCGAAGGCCGGACCCTTTAACGCCGCGATGCTGGCCTTATCGGCCCCGCTGGCCGCCTCCCAGACGCGGACGTGCATGTCTTCCCCGGCGCTCGCGATGTATCGCCCGTCACCGCTGTAGGCGACGGAGTGTACCTTCTTGGTGTTGCCCTTCATGTCGAACTTGACCTTGCCGCTATCGGTCTCGTAGAGCCTTACGAGCTTGTCGCTGCTGGCGCTGACGAGGAACTTGCGGTCGGGGCTGAAGGCGAGGCTCTGGACCGCGTCGCCGTGACCGACGAGGAGCTTGACATCCTTGCCGGTGTCGCTCTCCCAGATGCGTACCTCCTTGTCGTACCCGGCGGAGGCGACCCACTTGCCATCGGCACTGATGGCGACGGCGAGAATCTTGTTCGAGTGCGCCTGGTAGCGCGTCAATTCCTTGCCGGTCTCCGCGTCCCACACTTTGACGAGGCCGTCGTCTCCTGCGGTGATGAGGCGCTTGCCCGCCTTGTCGAAGACGAGGCCGTTGACCGCGCCGCCGTGCCGGAACTTGGAATCGCCCAGCATGCGCGCGATGTTCGCCGGCAAACTATTGGCGACGACCGGCAGCGCCCAGCGGGCGCGGCGGAAGCTGTCGCGCGCCTCGACGAGCCGCCCCGCCTCCAGAGCCTGGTTCCCGAGTTTGCCGAGGGCGTCGGCCCGCTCGATCCATTCGGGGGAGAAGCGGGCGATGAGGCCGTCCCTCTCGACCGCCTTTCGCTCCGCGAGGAAGGTCTCCTTGAGCTTGGCCACGTCCTCCTTGGTCAGCTTGCCCTTGGCTTCGTCACCGAAGCCCAGAGGGATCAGAGCGAGCAGGGACACGCACAGGAGGATTGCTCCGCAACGCGCTAGGATTCGTGGCGTATTCATGGTGGCGTGTCCCCGTCGAGCTAGGATCAATCGTATCTACTGAGTATAAGGGTGTTCCGTGGTGGCAGGCAAGCGAGATCGAGAAGAGAAGCTAACCACAGACGCACAGAGGGCACAGAGAAATACACAGAACGAAGACGGAGTAAAGACGACGGGGGGTCTCGTCCCGTTTATGCTATCATTGCTTCCGACTGTAAATTTCTCTGTGCCCTCTGTGCCTCTGTGGTTAGCTTCTCTTCTCGATCTCGCTTGCCTGCCACCACGGA
>JANXSH010000934.1 GCA_025356615.1 Planctomycetia bacterium
CGGGGTTGGAGCCGATGCCGAAGGCTTCGTACCACGCCTTCGGGCAAGAAGTCGGCTGGCCGAGGAGTTTCAAGCCGTAGTCGGTGCAGACGGCGAGGTGCCCGAACACCCATTGCGGCGTGTTCATCCCCGGCGCGGGCTGATACGTCATCTTGTCCTCATCGATGCCGGCGGCGAGCTTCCGCGCGAAATCGACGATCCAGGCATTCAGAACGAATTCGCGGTCGAACATCTCACTTCTCCTCGTATTCCGTCAGGCGGACGTTGTCGATGAACGCCTCCCCCGGCGGCCAGAACGGCAGGATCAGGACGCGGACGAACTTCACGTCGCCGTAGGGCTTCGTCGGGATGAACGGCTGGTTGGCGCGTCGGAAGTGCCGCCAGCCATCGCCCGCGTCCGTCGCGCTGCGGGAGTTGAGTTGGCCGCGCCACTTGTACTTGTTGATGAAGCTCTCGAACAGCCGCCCCCGATTGTCCGGCTTGCCGGTGGTCTTCTCCTTGAGGTATTCCTGGAAGGCGTTCGCGTCCGCGCCGAAGGCGGTCGATTCCTTCTTCGTGTACCCGACCAGCCAGGCCATCACGTCGGGCTTGCCCTTGTAGTCGAAGGTGAACCAATACTTCTTGCCCTTCTCGACGGGGATGAAGTCGCTCCAGATCCAGACGCCATCGTTCCCCGCCAGGGTGTCGTACTTCGGCTCGGTCGTCGCCAACTTCTTCGGCGCATCCTTGGGCTTGGCCCCCTTGGATATCTTGACCCACCAGTCGTAGCCCTGACTCTGGAGGATGTCGGTATCGACCTTGAGGATCTTGCCGCGCTTCTTGTCAGGGTCGTCGATGTAGAACGTGGTCAGCCCATCGACCTGCTGCCAGCCCTCGGGGCTGTCCTTCCCCTTCTCGAAGTCGCCGTTGACGACGAGGTTCTTGGCCTTCGGGTTTTCCTTATAAGTGGCCGGCTGGGCCGCCTGCGTCGCGAGTACGAGGAAGCAGGAGAATGCTGTCAGAAGGACGACGCCCGCGAGCAGGAACATCTTCGTATACCTTCGCCCGATCATGGGAGTTCTCCGGTAGGTCACGTTCGCGACTCCTCGTTCAGTTTCCGCTCGTATTCATCACTCGCCCGTCTTCGCCGAAATGGACACAGAAATATCGAATTCCGAACGAGTCGATCCAGTAGTACCACGTCCCTTCTCCCACACCACTATCTTGCTTCTCATGCGGGACGCCCAGTATCGATGCCACTTCAGCCCTCGTCATTCCCTTCTCGATCTCTTTGTTCGGATATCGACCGAGCGGGTAATTGCCGGAGGTCAGACGGACTATTTGCGATGGAAGTAGACAACAACTGAGGGGGACTATTCCGCTCACCAGCACGAGGACGATGCCATACTTCTTCGACTTTGACTTATCGCTCTTGCATAGTTTGACCCCAAAAGTGAGGCCGAGTATGGCGTAAACAATTACTACCAACCATACGCAGCCCAGGAACACCCCTATCGAGGCACCAGCCCCGAAATCCGGCGTGGCGAAGATCATCGGCGTCCATCCTTGCCCGATCACTTCTTCTTCAACTTCTCGATCGCCTTCGTTACGAACTCGTCCTTCAGACCCAAGGATATCAGCTTCGCGAGGTGCTTGCGAGCCTCTTCTTTCTTGCCGAGCGTTTCGAGCGTCTCCGCGAGGATCCACCTCGCCTCCGTCTCGAACGCCGCCCCCACGGTGAGGCGAACCGCCAGGTCGAGGTGCCTCGCCGCCTCACGCGGCTGGCCGCGCAGCGACAGCGCCTTGCCGCGCCAGAAGAACGACTGTCCGTTGAGCTTGTCGGTGGCGAACAGGTCGTCCCACTGGTCCACCATGTCCAGCGCCGCGCCGTAGTTGCCCGCGGCGATGTACTCGCGGAGCGAGTTGGGGTATGCGCCGAGGCGGGCGATCCGCACCTGGCTCGGGATGGCACGCGGTAAGAGTGCCTCGGATCGCGCGTAGAGCTTCTGGGCCTCCGTGCGCTTGCCCTGCCACAGCCGAACGTCGCCGGCGGCCTGGACGGCCTTGCGGAACGCCTTGCGGCCGTCGGCGTCCACGCCCTCGGCCTTGACGAGTTTGTCGGCCTCGGCGAAGATCGCGAGCGCCTTGTCGGGCTGGTTGCGCTCGACGCCGACGAGCCGAATGAGTCTGCCGATCACCTCGAGGCGCTCGTTCGTCGGCACCTCCTTGACGAGGGCGGCCTGGTAGTTCTTGATCGCCTCGTCGAGGCCGACCTCGCCGAGCTGGATGCTACACTCCGCGAGCAGGCGGCGGATGCGCGCGAGGTTCAGCGCATCGCTCGTCTTCTCGAATCGCTTGACGTAGTCCCGGCCCACGGCCAGCGCCCCCGTCGGATCCTCCGCCTCAGTGTACAGATACGCCAGCTCGCGCAGGGCGGCGGCGGAGAGCTTCGCGCGGTCGTAGTCCTTGACCAGCTTGAGGTAATCCTTGGGTCGGCCCTCCTTGAACAGGTCGGTGACGTGTTCGATCTCGAAGACGGACATCGGCCAACTGGTCGCGGCGAATTTGTCGCCTTTGGACACCACTAAGAGGAAAACTTTGTGGGCGCCCGTCGTCAGGTAGACGTGATCGACCTTCGCGCCGCTGCCGAGCATGCCGTCGCCGAAGTCCCAGGCGTAGATCGAGTCGGCGGGCAGGCCGGGTGCCACCTGGAAGGTGACGCGCGTGTACTGCCCCTCGCCGCGCTCGGCGGGCCACATCGAATCGGTGACGGTCGGCTCGAACCGGACGATCGGCCCCTTCGGCCCCTCGTACCCCTTGACCGCGCCTTCGTGGGCGGCGGTGTAGAACGACTCGGGGATCGGCGAGAACGGCCCGTCGTCCGCCGAGGGCCGCCAGCCGAGGTAGGCCATCTGCTCGAGCGTCACCTCTTCGTGGTAATACTCCAGGTATTGCAGCCCCTCTTCGAGGTCCACCAGCGCGTTGACCTCTCCGCGCGCCCCGCGATCCGTCGTGTGCCTGCCGGGCCAGTGGACCAGCTCCTTGCCGCCCAGGAACGAGAACGACGCCTCGTTGGAGATCGTGCAGAACTGGTACTTGCCCTTCTTCGGGACACGCACCCAGCCTTTGTAGATGCTGATGTAATAATCAGAGGAACCAAAAGCGTTGTACCCGTCGGCAACTCTTCGCTGATACCGCGCGCCGTGCTTGGCCTTACTGTCGGCGATGAGTTTGGCCATCTCCTCGACCTTGCGGGGGTTGTCCCCCTTGGGCCGCTCGATCGTCTGGAGGACGAAGCCGAACTTCGGCACCCACGCACCCTTCGGCGGGCCAGTGCCGATCGTCGCATTCTCGACGACCTGCTCGGCGGCTCTGGTCGCCTTGGGATTGTCGAAGTAGACGAAATACTTCCCTTTGGCATCTGCCGCCTTGAAACTGACGAGCGAATAAGTCGCCGCATCGTGGTAGACGAGTTGGAACGGCAGCGCCTTGCCGGCGGCGTCGGTGACGCGATAATCACTCCCGTCGGCCTTGGCCCGGCCCTGGCAGAGAACCTTGACTCCGCACACGTCGCAACCGACATCGGTCGAGACCTTGGCGACCTCGACGACGGCGCGGGCGTTCCACCCGGCGAGGTGCCACGGGTCCGCACCGAGCGCCGGGACGACCGCCACGAGGATCACGCATAGAGCTACAGTCGATCGCATGGCGTTCGCCCCCCGACGAAACAGGATCACGGATGATATTGTCTGGCTGGAGGCGAGAATGACCAGGCGAAGAAATGCGGACACCGCCCGCCCCAGTGGCGAGCAAGAAGTGAGGCGACCGGGGGAAAAGATGGAAGGAGCGTGTCGCCTCGAGGGGACGTACCGAATTCCACAGGCGAAATGTAAGCCCTCCATCACGGGCGATTGATCTGCCGCTTGGGAACCCTCGCTTCCAGCGCAGAGTCGAAGCGAACGTCGCGGGCAAGCCGTTCCAGCAAAGCCCTGGCCTCGGGGCAGTCCGTCTCGGTCAGCAAGCGCACCGCCCGCATCCTCCGGCGCTGTTCCGGGGCCTCTAAAAGATCCGCCCTCTCCAACAGTCGGTCGAGACGAGTTCGCACCTCCGGGGGCGGATCCTCGGCGTGTGCCTTTCGGAGTGCCGGGCCGGCCGATTCGAGAAACTTGCCCAGTTCGGCGCTCGCACGCTCTCGCGTCTCGAATTCGTCGCTGTCGAGGTCGGCGATGAGGCGGACGACCCGCTCCGAGGCGAGACTCGGGGGCGGGCGCAGGCGCTCACGGACCAGCGCGACGGCACGGGGG
>JANXSH010000937.1 GCA_025356615.1 Planctomycetia bacterium
CTTGGCGTTATTTGGTCTAGACAATGGGGTCCACTATAGAGGGAGGAACCAATGGATAGAATAGCGTAACCTAACCCTTCGCAGAGGTGCAACTCCTCGACGTGATCCTCGCTGAGGACTTCGGTGATGTGCAATGCCGCAGCATTGGGACACTTCTGACATTTCATCGCCGCACCCCCCCTCGACAGGCTGCGATCGTTCGTCCACCGCCATTTTAACAGGGGGGTGTGGTGTCAAGCAGAGGGTGAGAGGGAGGGACGAGGCAGGCGATAAAGACGGCGGTGTAGAACTACTCTTTTGACAAGAGAAGGTCGAGAGCCCAGCAGCCGCGCAGATGGGGACCGGGGGATCGCGGTGGTCGAGGATGGCGACTATCCTCAGATGCGGAGCATCCTTAGTAGGGAGGCGAGAGCCAGCAGGACCATACTCCCTTTCCACACATAGAACCCAACCAAGATCAGTTCACCGAACAGCAACCAGCAGCCCAGCAGGGCCGCCGCGCAACTCGCGGCCAGAGCCATATCTCGGTCGCCGCGAGCGAAGAAGACGGCTGCCCCCCAGAACGCGGGGTTCGCCAGCCACACGAGGAATTGCGCCGGGCCACCGTACATATCCTGCCCGATTGCCAAGAAGGACACGAGGAACGCGGTGAAGCCGGATTCGGCACTACTCGGATTGTCCCCGACCTGAATGCCGAAAGTGGGCAAAAAGAACGAGACCCCGTAAGTCGCCAGCGCTGCGACGTACAACATTTTCGTCGCGGGCATCGGTTCCGGCTGGGGGCCCCCGGCCTCTCCTGTTCTGTCATAATTCCCTCCCATTCGCACTCCCTCTTGTGCCGTCCATCATCTCCCCGATCGCTCGGTTTGCTCCAAACGCGGCACCCGCCGCCGGGCCAGTTCGATCGCCCGATGTAGTTTACGTTCCGCCACCGCGCGGCGACAGCTCGGTCAGATACTCCGCCACGCGGATCCCGTTCTCCTCGAGTCACAATAGTTCGATCTGTTCCGAAGAACTGCCCGCGATTCGCCCTCGTCATCGGAGGTCGATACCGGACAAACCGATAGAATCGGTACAGTCCTCGAATCCGCCTCATCTTACGCCGGCTTCGACGCCGATGATAGTTATCTCGAGAGGTGGTGTGCGTATGGCATTGATCGAACTGCGCGATCTGAGCAAGGTCTACGACCTCGGCGAAGTCAAAGTCGTCGCCCTGAAAGGGGTGACGCTCGACATCGAGGAGGGCGAATTCGTTGCGCTGATCGGGCCATCGGGTTCGGGGAAATCGACGCTCATGAACACCCTGGGATGTCTCGACCGACCGACCAGCGGGAGTTACCGCCTCGCGGGGGAACAGGTCGCCGGGCTGAACCCGGACCAGTTGGCCAAGCTGCGCAACCGGCGCATCGGCTTCATCTTCCAGAACTTCAACCTCCTCTCGCGCACGACGGCGCTCGAAAACGTCGAGGCTCCGCTCCTCTACAACGAGGACTGTCCCCGCCGTGATCGCGCCAAACGCGCGACAGCGCTGCTGACCCGCGTCGGCCTCGGCAACCGCATCGACCACCGCCCCAGCCAACTCAGCGGTGGCCAACAGCAGCGCGTTGCCATCGCCCGCGCCCTCGTGAATCAGCCCTCGATCCTCCTCTGCGACGAGCCGACGGGCAACCTCGACACGCGCACCAGCCGGGAGATCATGGCCTTCTTCCGCGAACTGAATCGCGACGGCCTCACGGTCATCCTCGTCACGCACGACCTCGCCGTCTCGCGCCAGGCGGACCGCTCGCTGGTCCTCATCGACGGGGAAGTCGTGGTGGACACGACGAATGCGGACGAGGCGGCCCACGCGCTGCACCAGCGCACCTCCCTCGACGACCCGCCCGAAACCCCTGCCTGAAGCGGAGCGATTCACGATGACGACTCGATCGCTGATCCGCGCTCTGGGAATCCTGCCGCTCCTGCTGGCCGGCTGTTCACTGACCCCGGAGACCGTCTTCTACAACGCCATCCTCCCGGAGCAACGCGACCTCGCCGTCCGGTCGCCGGAGCAGCTGCCCTCCGCCCCGGTGCCGTCGATTCCGTCGCCGCGCACGGTCAGCGACCCGCGACCGGGGACGCCCGAGTGGAAACTGTCGCTCGACGAGGCGATCCGCATCTCGCTCGAGAACGCCCGCGTCGTGCGCGTCCTGGCCGGCATCACGGCCTCCTCGGCCGGGCGTACGATCTACGACGCCGCCATCACGAACACGACGATCGACCAGGCCCAGGCCCGGTTCGACCCCAATTTCTTCTGGAACAACAGCTTCAACCGGACCGAAACGCCGGTCGCCACCTTCGACCCCTTCAACCCCGGCATGTCCCTCATCACCGGCACCCGGAACGACGACTACCGCCTGGCGCTGGGGCTGAACAAGACGAACGTCCTGGGCGGCCAGTGGACCGTCAACGCGACGGAGAACCCCCTGCGCGTCAGCAACGCCCCCCTGGGAAGCCTGCCTCTGAATCCGCAGAATCGCTCGGCGCTCGAGGTCGGCTACACCCAGCCCCTCCTCCAAGGCGCGGGGTTCGCAGTCAACACCGCACCGATCGTCATCGCGCGGATCGACACCGAGCGATCGTACTTCCAGTACAAGGACAGCGTTCAGGAGATGGTCCGCGGGGTGATCGAGGCCTACTGGAACCTGATCCAGGCGCGGATCGAGGTCTTCGCGCGAGACATCCAGGTCGAACTGTCCAAGGCGGCGCTCGACAAGGCGGAGGCCGAACAATCGGTCGGACGGAAGAACATCAGCGACCCGGCCCAGGCGCGCGTGACCTACAACCAGTTCCGTTCGGCCCTCATCGCTGCCAAGGCGAGCGTCCTCGCTCGTGAAGGGGCGCTGCGAAACATCCTCGGCCTTCCCACCGAGGATTGCCGACAAATCATCCCCGTGTCCGCCCCTACGGGCACGCGATTGAGGCACGACTGGGATAACATCGTCGCCCTCGCCGAACAACAGCGTCCGGACATCATCGAACTCAAACTCGTTCTCGAGGCCGACGGGGTCCGCCTGATCCAGGCCGAAAACCTGACCCTACCGAAACTCGACGCCAACGCCCTGTATCGCTGGAACGGCCTCAGCGGCGAGATGCCCAACGGCCAGCGCCTCGAGAGCGGCGCGAGCAAATTCACCGACTGGACGATCGGCATCAACTTCTCGGTCCCGCTCGGCTTCCGCGAGGGGCGGGCGCGGACGCGCCAGCAGCAACTCTTGATCGTCCGCGACAAGGCGAACCTGGAACAGCAAATCCACGCGACGCTGCACTCCCTGGCGGTCTCCCTGCGCGACCTGGACAGTTCTTACGACCAATACCTCGCGCTGAAGGAGACGCGGGCCGCCGCCCTGCTCAACCTCGAAGTGCAACGCGCCCTGTACGTGACGGGAACTAACATCTACCTCAACTTCCTCCAGGCGCTCAACGACTGGGGCAACGCCATCACCGCCGAGTCGCAGGCGCTCATCAACTACAACGTCGCGCTGGCGACGCTGGAACGCCAGACGGGGACGATCTTGCAGACGCACGGCTTGGTCTTCTACGAGGAACACAAGCGGTTCGCCGGCCCCCTCGGCGTCTTCGGCCACGGCCGCGACTACCCCAGCGCCTCGCCGCCGATCGGCTCCCCGCGTCGCTACCCGGACACGGGCGCGCCGGGGGAGAGCACGTTCGACCTGAAGCGGCCCGACGTTCGCATACCCGCCAGGGACAAGGGTGAACGGCTGGGCAAGCCGAACGAGGAGGTGCCCTGAAGCGGGCGAAGGAAGCCTCCGACCTCGTCGCCTCCTCTGTTTATTGCGATACAACATTGCATGCGGAAGATTCCCTCTATCCGGCGGCGTTCGGCTCGGTCGAGAAGGTCGAGTATTTCCTCGTCGCCGAGGCCAAAGTCAAGGGGGCTGCGTGAGGGTCGTTCCGAACGAGCCGGAAGCATCCGCGACAAGCGTACTCGAATCATCCGTCGCTAACGCTTCCGGCTCGTCTTCTCAGCGCTCGACGCGCGCCCCGACGCCGCGCACGAGCTTCTCGACCTCTGCGAGTGTCACCATCGACGTGTCGCCCGGCGTCGTCATGGCTAGCGCCCCGTGGGCCGCGCCGTACTCGATCGCCTTGTTCGCGTCGCCCGTGGCCATCATGCTAAAGATGAAGCCCGAGGCGAAGCTGTCGCCCCCGCCGACGCGGTCGAAGACCTCGAGGCCGGGCCGGGTCGTCGCCTGCGAGAACGAGCCGTCGTACCAGCACAGCGCGCCCCAGTCGTTGAGCGTGGCGCTCTTGACGACGCGCAGCGTCGTGGCGACGGCGAGGAAGTTCGGGTACTCGGCGACGGCCCGATCGATCATCCGCCGGTAGCTCGTGACATCGATCTTACTGTGCTTCTCGTCGCCCCCCTCGACGTTCAGGCCGAGGCACGCGGTGAAATCCTCCTCGTTGCCGATCATCACATCGACATCCTTCGCCAGCCGCCGGTTGACCTCCGTCGCCTTGGCGTGACCGCCGATGGACTTCCAGAGCGAGGGGCGGTAGTTGAGGTCATACGAGGTGATCGTCCCGTGCTTCCGAGCCGATGCGAGCGCTTCTTCGACGACCTGGGAAGTCGTCTCCGAGAGCGCGGCGAAGATGCCGCCGGTGTGGAACCAGCGCACGCCGAGGGTGCCGAAGAGGTGGTCCCAGTCGATCTCGCCGGGGCGCATGCGCGAGGTGGCCGTGTGTCCGCGATCGCTGACGCCGACCGCGCCGCGCACACCGAAGCCGCGCTCGGTGAAGTTCAAGCCGTTACGAACCTCGCGTCCGACGCCGTCATACGGCACCCAGCGGACCAGCGACATATCGACGCCGCCCTGGAGGATGAGATCCTCGAGGAGCCGGCCGACCTCGTTGTCCGCGAAGGCGCTGACGAGGGCAGTCCGCATTCCGAAGCACCGCCGCAGGCCGCGCGCGACGTTGTACTCGCCACCGCCTTCCCAGACGCGGAACTCGCGCGTCGTGCGGATCCGGCCCTCGCCGGGGTCGAGGCGGATCATCACCTCGCCGAGCGAAACCTGGTCGAATCGACAGGCAGACGCGGGCTTGATCTGAAGTCGGGCCATTCTCCTACTCCTTCACTCCGTAGAACCGCGCAGCCGTCCCGCCGAAGATCGCCTGGCGTTCGGACGCGCTGATCGGCCCCAGCGCCTCGTCGAGCGCGTCATACGTCGAGCGGTGCGAACACGCCAACTCGCAGACCGGCCAGTCACTGCCGTACATGCACCGGTCCGCGCCGAAAGCCTCGAGGGCGGCGCGGACATACGGCACGAAGTCGCGCGCCGTCCATCGCCCCCAGTCGGCCTCGGTCGCCATCCCACTCAGTTTACAATAGACGTTCGGATACTTCGCCGCCTCACGCAGGTCTGGCATCCAGGGGATGAGTTGCCGTTTCTTGATGATCGGCTTCGCCAGGTGGTCGATGACCATCCGGAGGGCTGGCAGCGTCCGCGCTAGTCTCGCCGCGTGGCGGAGGTGTTTGACATAGAAGAGCAAATCGAACGGCACGCCGTGCTTCTGGAGGACGCTGAGGCCGCGCAACACATCGGGCCGGACGATGAAGTCGTCATCCGGCTCGTCCTGCGTGACATGGCGGATGCCGACGGCCTTCGGGTGCGATCGGAACGCGAGCAACTGCTCCTCGCATCGTTCGCTCGCCAGATCGACCCACCCGACGACGCCGGCAATGAACGAATTCTGCTCGGCGAGGCCCAGCGCCCAATCGTTCTCGCGCAGGTCGTGCTGCGTCTGGACGAGGATCGTCCGGCGGATCGGCGTCAGCGCCAGGCGCTCGGCGAGGTCTGCCGGCAGGAAGTCGCGACGGATCGGGGCGAGCGCCGGCGCGTCGAGCCATCGGTAGTCGAACGGCTGCGAGCGCTGCCAGAAGTGATGGTGGGCGTCGATTTCAGGTGACATACATACAGATTAACCACCAAGGCACAGAGGGCACAGAGAAATACGGAGAAGGTCTATCAGAGAACAAGTTATAGTCGTCGCGGTCAGGAATGGCACACCCTTCGCCCGACGCGCTAGTGCCGCGTCCAGTCACTGACTTTCGCGCTGTCAAGCGGCTCGCTGTTGGCGTTTGAACTCGGTCCAACTCTGCCGACTAATGGGGCGCTCCCCATTGCGCCACTTCATGTACGACTCGATCGCCTCTTGCAGTGCC
>JANXSH010000940.1 GCA_025356615.1 Planctomycetia bacterium
AAAAGGTCAAGTCCATCGCTACATGGTTCGCCATCGCCCACAACATGGCCCGCAGTTTCGCCCTCCAACCGCAACCGGGAGTGAGTGGTTGTTCCTGACCTCGCCCACTACACAATTACACGATTTTTTCACAGGCTCTGAGCCGATTCTGGAGAAAACTCCCCCTTGCCGAAGGGGCCGCCTTGCTGCCTGATGGTGTGGGGCCACTAGTCCGGGTGTTTCCCGTGCTGCAAAATGTCGAGGCCGTCGCGGGTGAAATCCAGCGCCTGGCGCAACGCCGAGGCCAGGACTTCCCGGATCCCCACGAACTGCGGCGGCGTGCCTTCGCGGCGTTGCGGGAGGTTCTTGCCCGGACCGGAAGGCGCTGGCCCCTTATCCTGTGCCTCGATGACCTCCAGTGGGGGGACGTGGACAGCGCCCTCATGCTGGCGGAGCTGCTGCTGCCGCCGGAACCGCCCCCGCTGCTGCTCCTCGCCTGTTTCCGCAGCGAGGATCGGGACACCAGCCCCTTCCTGCGTACCTTCATGGAAGCCCTGGCGAAGGCCGGGACGGGGCTGGACCGGCGTGAGGTGATCATGAGGGAATTGACCACTGCAGAGGCCGGGATGTTGGCGGGACAGTTGCTCGGCGAGAATGCCACCGCCCCCACGGTCGCCGAGACGGTAGCCCGCGAATCGGGGGGCAACCCGTTTTTCGTCTGGCAACTGGTGCAAGCGGTTCGAGCCGGCGACACCGACCTCACCCTGGACGGTTTGATCTGGAGACGGGTGTCCGCCTTGCCGGACGGCCCCCGGAAACTGCTCCAGGTGGTCGCGGTGGCCGGCCACCCTCTGGATCCCGAGGTGGCCCTCCGGGCTGCCGGGCTGGGGGACGAAGGCAGGGATAGCCTGATCGGCCTCCAGGCGGCGGACGTCCGACTGCTGCGCGCGGGACCGGAAGGGCAACAGGGGGTCGAGACCTACCACGACCGTATCCGGGAAACCGTCGTCGCGCATCTCACCCAGGAGGAGCGCCGGGACCATCACCTTCGTCTGGCGATCGCCCTGGAAGCCTGCCGTCAGGCCGACCCGGAAGTGCTCGCGGTCCACTACGAAGGGGCGGAGGACTGGGAACGAGCGAGCCTGTACGCAGCACGAGCGGCCGAGCGAGCCGTGGAGGCACTCGCTTTCGCTCGTGCGGCCAACCTTTATCGCCGGGCTCTCGACCTGGCACCGCTCAGTGCCGAGGCGGCGTGTTCCTTGCAACAACGGCTGGGGGACGCCCTGGCCAACGCGGGGCGCGGGGCGGAGGCGGCCCAGGTCTACCTCGCTGCCGCAACGGGGGCCGCCCCTGATCAGGCTCTCACGCTACAACGCCAGGCCGCCGAGCAGTTCCTGCGCGCCGGACACATCGAGGAGGGAGTCGATCTCTTCCGCATCATCCTGCACCGCGTGGGGCTGGCTTTTCCCGAGACGGCTCGACAGGTCCGGCTACAATTGTGGTCCCACGAAGTTCAACTCTGGTGGCGGGGGACGAAATTCCGGGAGCGGGAGGCGGGCCTCATTCCCACGGCGGAGTTGACTCGTATGGACGTTTGCATGTCGGCTGCCTGGGTACTGACCGTGGTGGAGCCGTTGCGTGGGATAGCTCTCAACAGCAAGTTTTGCTTGCTGGCCCTGCAGGCCGGGGAGCCGGGGCGGGTGGCCCTGGCACTGGGGTGGCAGGCAACCCGTCAAGCCGCCCTGGGTGGTTCGAGAATGGCTCGTGTGGAGGCCCTGTTTAGGGAGGCGGAAAGACTCGCCGAGAAGTGCCAGAAATCGCTGGTCAGAGGTAAGGTCAGTTCCATGCGCGGGGCCGCCGCCCTCATCCTGGGACAGTGGAAGGTGTGTTGTGAGGTACTCGAGCGCAATGAATCGTTCTTGCGCCGGGAATGCATCGGGATCGCGTGGGAACTGGGGGCCAGTTACCACTATCGGTTCACCGCCCTGCGCTGGCTCGGCGAGTGGAAACGCTCCGCTCAGGAATTGCCCCCACTACTTCGGGAAGCGCGAGAGCGGGGCGACCTCTTCACGACGACCTATCTCCTCATCCAATCCTCGGTGATCCATCTGGCCGCGGACGAACCGGATCGGGCGTTGAAGGCGTTGGGTGAGGCGGCGGAGCAGTGGCCGGCACGGGGATTCCATTTGCACCATTATCATGCCCTGTGGGCGGAGGCCGAGACGGCCCTTTACTCCGGGGAGTGCGAGCGCGCCTGGGGTCTGGTCCAGGAGCGCTGGCCTGCCCTGGAACGATCCTTGCTGCTCCGCATTCAGTCGATCCGCCTGACTATGTTGCTGCTCCGCGCTCGCTGCGCGCTCACTGCCGCTTGCCAGGCGGGGCGGCCGGAAGGTCGCCCCGCCGTCCATCTGCTGAAGGCCGTGGACCGGGACGTTCGGCTGATAGAGCGCGAAGGGATGTCGTGGTCCGACGCAGGTGCCTCGCTGATCCGCGCCGGACTGGCCTTCGTGCGAGACAACAGCGCGGAGGCCGACCGACTCCTGGAAGGAGCCGAGGATGGCTTCCGGGCTGCTGAAATGGCCCTGTACGCTGCCTCCGCACAATACCGCCGGGGCCAGTTGCTCGGGGGCGAGCGGGGGAAAGACCTGATCGACGCGGCTGCCGACACTCTGGCGCGCCAGGAGATCCGCAACCCGGCACGGATGCTGAACGTCTTCGCCCCCGGATTCCCCTCACCCGTTCCAGCCTGAGATGGGTGAACCGGCACTCGTCTCGGACAGGTTCAGAGACGACAGGAAAGGAAGCCGCGAAGCCCCGTGGGACGCGCCTCACGGCGCTCGGGTCGGAACGATGGCATGCACCGCCTCGGACGGGAGGGTCAACCCGATCTGGCGGTACATGCGCTTGGCCCGCGCCTCGTCCTGGGTCAGATACCAGGCCATCCCGCCGTAGAACATCTGGAGTTGAGCGAGATATTGCTCGGTCTGTCGCGGGGCCGACGCGCCGAGGATCCTCGTCGCCAAGGAAACGGTCATGCTGTCGCAGTGAACCATGAAGTGGACCTGGTGGCGGATGGCTGGCTTGCCGTCGTGGTCCTTCCCCTCGACGTAGTGCATCACGGCCACGGCGCGGAACGAGGTCATCGGGAGGACGGACGCCTTGATCTTCCCTTCGGCGTACCAGACGTGCATGCCGGGCGTACGCAGGGCCGTTTGCCATACCACCTCGCTGCCCTGGTCGTCGCTCCACCGGGAGAGGGCACCGCGCTGCTCGATCTCGGTGACTTTCGCCCCCTGGAGTCGCCACAGTTTGACCGTCAGGTCGGGATTACCTAATAGCCAGTGGTAGGTGCCCAGGTCCGTGTTGAACGTCTCCGCCGGTCCCTTGGCCGACAGGCTCGGTCGGGCAATGACCAAGCGAACCTTCTCCCGCAAATGCTGCGGCAGGGAGTCCAGCGGGATCTGCGTCGTCTGGGGGAGGGTCGGCACCCGCACGGGCTGCGGAGGGAGGAAGAGGCGCGGCTCGGCTCGTGCGGAAGCGGCCAACCCCATCAGCAGTAGACCGGCGATCAGCGAGTTCCGCCTCGTCATGCCTCACCTCATCGAGCAGAGCCATCGCGATCCGCACCGCCCGCGCGACTCACGCGGGATGCCTTCTAGATCGATTCGGCATGGTCGGCGAAGTGAGGAAAAATGTTCGCGATGTAGGGAAAGGGAAGGCGGGGGGACTGGGCAACGCGCCGTCGGCGACCTGATCTTGTTCCCGGCGACGGGCCGGGGATAATGGCGAAGGGGCGTCAACGCCCTGATCTCTCCAAAGCCTTGAAAGAAGACAAAGGTCTCGAACGACCTCATTCGCCCGAGAGGATTTCCCGATGCGTAGCATCCGTCGAATCGCGTTTGGGTTGCTCGTCTTGGTCCTGGCCGGTGCCGGGGTCGCCTACCTCGAGCGCTCGCGCATCCAGGCCTGGCACACGGTCCGCAGTCTGTGTCGGGCGGACGAGGCCGACCGCGAGGAATGGATCGATCGCGTCGCGGCGCTCGGCGAGCCGGCGAGAGAGATGCTGTTCGACCGCCTCGCCACGGGTGAGGATCGCGCGGCGGACAACAGCCTGGCGGCGATCGACCATATCGCCCGCGTCCACGGCCCCGGCCACGCGAAGACGGCCGACCTCGTCCGGCGACTCGCCGACCAATTCGAGACCCTATCCCCTGGGCGGCAGACGCAGGTGTTGCAGCGCGTGCGCGACTGGCTGACCGGCGGCCCCCTCGCCGACCCGCTGCCCGACGCGGCGTGTCGGCTCATCACCGAGGCGGGTCGCAGTCCCGAAACGACCGTTCAGGCGGCAGGCCTCGACCTGGCCTGCATCGTGGTCAAGCAACCCGGCGGCGAGATCAGCCTGCCGGTCGCCCGCGAGGTCGCCCGTGCGGGAATCCGGTCGCCGAGTCCCGACGCCCGGTTGCACGCGGTCCGGCTGTGCCTCGCGCCGGGGGTCGGGCTACTCGACCAACTCGTCGGCCTGCTGCGCGATCCCTGCCCGGTCGTCCGCCGGGCCACCATCCTGGCGCTGGGGTCGGCCGACCAGGTCATCGGGGAAGACGGCATCCTCGCCGGGCTGAACGACACCGACGCCGATGTCCGCCGCCTCACCCAGATCGCCCTCGAGGGCCGGGGAATGAAGTCCGAACACATCGAGATGGGCCGGCTCCTGACGCACCCCCGCGCCGGAGAACGTCTGCACGTCCTCGACCACGTCTACGAGGCGATTCGGGGCCAGGGCACCGCCGAAGTGGACATCGACCCCGGCCTCTGGTTACGCCGCCTCAGCCACGACCCGTCCCCCGCCGTGCGGGTCGCGGCTCTCCGCTTGATGTGTAAGCAGAACCTCGTGGATCTGAACGATCGAATCGACCAGATGGCCCGAACCGACGATAGCCCGACCGTGTGCCAACTCGCGCAATTCTACCTCACCACTCGGGTGACAAGGTGACAAGGTGACAAGGTGACAAGGTGACAAGGTGACAAGGTGAATCGCTGATTACCTCTGTCTAGGGTTTAGGAGTTATTTTATCGGCGCAAACCCAAGCCGGCAAAGGAGGAACGATATAGTCTCCTTGCCAAGTCTTTGAAAAACGTGCCCTCAGCGAAGCAGTTTGCGTCGATCCACGCTTACTGAACAAAC
>JANXSH010000969.1 GCA_025356615.1 Planctomycetia bacterium
TAAGCGACGGAGGGGTGAAAAGATCCGTCGCTTACGCTTCCGGCTCGTCGCGCCAGAGAGGGGGTTAGGGGGTGAGGTCTTCGCCGCCCTAACACCTTCACCACGACCGTTCGCCCCAGGAGCGTATGCTCCGCGCGATACGCCGTCCGGCCGAGTCGCTCCACCAGTCGATACGGCCCCAGACGCAACCGCCCCAAGCTGCCCTTGCGGACGTGTTCGGCCTGGAACGGTGTGAGCAACCCCGCCGCGACCAACTCGTCGATGTGTGGCCCAGGTGCATCGTTCCCGTCCCACGCGGCGCTAAGGCGCGAGAGCGACTCCTCGTCGAGCAATCGCTTCGATCGAAGCAGCGCGAGTAGCGCATCCGTGCATTCGAGGGGATGGCTCATCCTTGAATCGACCCTTGTAACGGACACCCTACGATCCGGCATTCCCTTGACAGGTCGCAGGCTGTCTTACCATTTATCCTTCTCGATCCGTATTATACCGATCCGCGCGGCCTCCGCAAGCTTCTTGTCCTCCGATGGAATGAACTTCTTCAACCGTGGAATGGCCGGCTTGGATGCCGCCCCGATGTTGGCTAGCGCGGCAATGGCGCGGTTACGGACGTGTTCGTCCTTGTCGTCGAGTGCTTTGATGAGGTCCGGGACGGCTTGGCGCGCGAGAGGCCCGATGTGACAGCAGGCGTCCGCCGCTCGCGCCCGCACGCGCTTGCTGTCGTCCTTCAGACGCTTGACGATGCGCCACGTTTCGATGTAAGCGGCTGGCCCCATCTCGTACAGGGCGTCGATAGCCGCGAATCGTACCGCTTCATCCGGGTCTTCTAGGGCATCTCCCAAGGTACTCATCAGAGAGGTCAGCCTGATGCCCAGCTTCCGGGCCTTCTTCGCGGCTTCTTGCTTCTCCTTGCTCTGCCGCGAGCGAAGACCCGTGTTGATGGCCTCGACCTCACGAGTAAGGGGAGTGTCTGCCGGCTCGGGGTCTTCGGCAGCCGAGGAGGCGACGAGCGTGCAGGCAACGGCGGTCAGTATCGCGTATCGCATAATTTATGATTCCTTTCAGGGGGAGAAGAAGAGCGTGGCAGTAGTCGCTCCATACACGATGTTCGTCCCGGCGGGATCGCTCTCCGTGAACGTCCCGGTGTCGGTCGAACCGTAAGTCAGGATCGAGAACGTCGCGGCGGCACCCGGCGGGGTACTGTTCTTCCACGTTACCTGAAGGTTTCCATTCTTCTTCAGTTTGCCGCTTACAGTGAGCTTGTTGCTCATGCCCCCGGTCGCGGCGGGGTCGAGGATGATGGAGATCGTTCCGTTCACGTTCTCGGTGAGATCGCCATTGATGGTGAGAGTACCCAGATTCGATCCGACGCTGATTGTGCCCGAGTTGAAGACGCCGTTGGTGGTCGTGATCGAACCCCAGCCCGTTACGATTCCGCCGTTGATCAGCAGGCGGGCACCGGTCGAGAGATTCGCCCCGCCTGAGACCGTGATGATGCCCGCTGACTGGGTGACATCGAGAACGAAACCGATGCTCCCGTAGACGTTGAAGGTGCCTGCGTTGGTGAAGGGGATCTGAACCGTCGGCGTCACACTCGCGGCGACGGTGAACGTCCCGTTGTTCGTGAACGTCCCCTTCGTCCCGCCCTGGCTGTAGTCGGTCAGGAAGGGGGATTGGAAGTTTGCCGTCCATAGGCCGTTGTTGACGACTTGCGCGCCAGCCGCGATGTCGATCTTGCCGTACCAAGTCAGGTTCCCGGCGTTCGTGAAATTACCGCCGATCGTCACATAGTTGCCATTCGGCATCTGCGAACCGAGTTGATCGGACGAATTGGCGAGCAGATTGGTGTTCGCGACGAAGATAGCACCGAAGAGTTTGAAACTCTTCGCCACGTTCAGCGTTCCTGACCCATTCAGAGTCCCCAGAGCATTGACGCTCAGGTTGTCGATTTGCACTGAGCCCGACGCGATCGTGCAGAGTCCTTGTTGAATGTATGTGTTACTAGGAACGTTACCGGTTCCGACATCCAGAACCTTTGCCCCCGCGTCGAACTGAGCGATTGCCGATCCCACCGTTGGTGGGCTGACATATAAAGCACTGCCGTCCGAGAGGTTGTAAGTTCCACTACTCTCCGAGGCGAAACTGACCGTGAGTTGGCTACTCGCGACGTTTACCGTCCCCGCCATGAAGAAGTTCGCGTGGATCTCGTTGTTCCCTCCGCTGACGGTGAGCGTGGAACCGGCGAGCATGGATAGGTTGATCGTATTAACGTTGAGATCGCTGTCGAACAGGAGACCGTTCACCCCGAGAGGATTCATCCTAAAGACGGATAAGGCGCGGTTGAGAACCAGCCCGCCTGCGGTCGTCTTGATCGTGTTGGATTTCCAGTTCAGCGTACCATCGTTCGCGAATGAGGTGCCGTTGAGGTTCATCGCCCCCGCGATCGTCATCGAGGAATTCACAGTTAGATGCAGGAGCGAGATGCCTAACGTCCCGGTGTTCTGCCAATTCGAATCGGCACCGAACAACTCGATGGAGCCAGCCCCGGCCAGGTTTGCGTTGGACTTATGCACCATCCCGTTGGCGAGGGATAGGGTTCCTGATGTGAGCGTCAGCGTGCCCGCATAGTTATTTTGGAAGACGAGTTGATTGATGGCCTTGACGGTCACATCGGTGTCGAATGTCGCAGAAGTATTGCTTTTCGTGCTATCGAAGGTCGCCGTATCGTTCGCGAGCGGGGGATTGCCTGTACTCCAGTTGCCAGCCGTTTTCCACAGGCCGTCGCCGGTGACGTTTGTCCAGAAATCCACAGCCGGAGCGGTGCGATCCTCCAGGGCTTCCAGGTGTAGCTTTCGTCTCGGGGGGGGGGGGATTTGCGCATTTTGAAACCTCTGGATGAAGAATCGGTTCATCTACTTGCATAGCCAGCATAATCGAGATATGAACAATTGCAATCGACATATCGATAAAACCGGTAGATCTCGCAAAATCGTTCGCTGCTCCTTCCTTCACTTCCCTGTTGCTCTCCGGGGCAAACTGTACCACGCCAGGTTGCACACCTCCCGATCCTCGTCCGAGAGCGTGAAGTCCGTCGCGGCGAGACTCTCGACGAGTTGCTCCGCCCGCGACGCGCCGAGGATGGCCGAGGTGAGGCCCGGCTGGGCCAGCACCCAGGCGACGGCGGCGGTCACGAGCGACACGCCGCGCGCGGCGAAGTGGCGCTCGAGTTGGGCGACGGCATCGAGCTGGGCGCGGTGCCAGTAGCGTTCTCGATACAGTTCGCCGGTCTTACCAAGGCTGAATCGCGTGCCGTCCGGCACCGCGTCGAGGGAGCGATACTTGCCGCTGAGGAAGCCACCCGCGAGGGGGTTGTAGGCGATCACGCCGATGCCCTGGTTTTGGCACAGCGGCAGTAACTCGGCCTCGATGTCGCGGTGCAGGAGGTTGTAGCGCGGCTGGACGCAGTCGAACCGCGCGAGGCCGTGGCGGGCGCTGACACCCAGCGCGATGGCGACCTGCCAGGCGGCGAAGTTGGAGCAGCCGATGTAGCGGACCTTGCCCTGGCGGACGAGGTCGTCGAACGCCCGTAGGCTCTCCTCGATGGGCGTCTCGGGGTCGAAACTGTGGGCCTGATAGAGGTCGATGTAGTCGGTGCCGAGGCGGCGGAGGCTGTCCTCGACGGCGCGGAGGATGTGTCGGCGCGACAAACCCTCATCGTTCGGCCCGAGGCCGACGCGGATTCGGCACTTCGTCGCGAGGACGAAGCGGTTCCGCTTGCGCGTCAGCCACCGGCCTATGATCTCTTCGGTGCGTCCCGCCGTCTCTGGGGTGGGAGGGACGGGATAGCAATCGGCGGTGTCGATGAAGTCGATGCCCGCTTCGGCGGCGCGATCGAGGATGGCGAACGAGGCTCGCTCGTCGGCCTGTTGGGCGAACGTCATCGTCCCGAGGCACAACTCGGACACTTTCAGCCCCGTCTGGCCCATGCGGCGAGTCTTCATGTCGTGTCGATCTCTGGAGGGAGTCGAGGCGCGAAACGAACGAAAATTGTGGATCGTAGTGAACGATGTACCACAAGATAGGGGAGGGAGGCAAGAGTGGGAATGGGGATTGGGCAAGAAGAGAAAGGGAAAAAAGGAGGCCGGCAGACAGCGTCGCCCATCACTGTCACCGGCCCCGTCACCTTGCGGCGACAATGCTAGTATGGTGGACTCCGTCGATGTTGGCAAGGGGACATCGGGAAAAATATCGAAAATTCTTCGGCCCCCGAGAAGAGGGTGCGAGGAACGAACCAGGCCCGCGAGAGGAAACCTCTCGCGGGCCTGGAGTTGCGACGATTCACCGGACGATCACGGGTTGGACCCGCCGGGGAAGATCGGACTGACCACCTGGGCCGGTTTGCCCGACGGCGGGGTGCCGTAGACCGGCTGGAGCGAGACCCGGACCGAGCGACGGTCCGCGCTGAGGACCGCCTGAGAGGTGACCTCCAGGGTGTTGGTCACGAACGACTGCACCTTGTTCTGGTACAGGGTGCGATCCTTCTCGTGGTGCTTCAGCGTAGGCGGGCCAGACGGGGCGGCGGAGGGCCGTCCCGACGAGGCGAAGCCGCCCTTGTTCCCCTGCTGGAAGTCACGGACATCGGGGTCGGCCAGAGTCCGCAGTTTGTTCCACACTTCCTGAGTGCCATCCACCGGGGCGGTGATGTCCTCGATCGGCCTGTGGGCACCGGCCGGCGGGACATAGGCCGTCTCCTGGCGTCGTCCGCCTTCGAGGTCGAAGACGATCGGCTTGGTGACGTTCGAGTCGATCTTGAGCGTAATCAACTCTTCCGTCTCCTCGGGCGTGCCCTGGTGGCGGATGATCTTCAGTTGGGCCTTGCCGCCGAGCGGCTTGCCCCAGACGCGCTCGACCGAGACGCGATACTGGCCCGAGAACGCCTGCGGGGCCACATACGTCTCGCTCGTCAGGTTGGCGAGCGAATCGGCCAGCAGGGTGCCGCCGTTGACCGTCTGGCGGTTCAACGCGGAACACATGGTGCTGGTCGGTTCCTCGACGCGGAGGTCGAGGTCGGCCTCCCCCTGATAGTTCAGCTTGATGACGAGGTCGCGGCGACGTTCGGCGAGGACCGTTCCTCGCAACCGGGCCGCCTCGGCCGGCTTCATCTGCTTGGCCAGCAACTCGAGCTTATCGACCGCCAGCCCTTGCAACTCGGTGTTGCGCATCGGCCACTCCTGGCGGAGCAACCGACTCGCCGCCCACTCGACCGTCTTCGCGTCCTTGCCCAGCTCGGCGTAGCGAACGGCGTCGGCGAAGGCGTGTGGCAGGCCCGGCGACAACGCAGCCGCCTGCTTGCAGAACGCCACGGCCCGCTCGTAGTTCTTGTCTTCGGCCAAGGCCCGCGCGGCGAGCAGGTAGCCGCCCGCGTCCATCGGCTCGAGGTCCGCGACGGACACCTCCGCTCGTTCGATCTCTTCCGCCGACCCGCCGCTCTCGCGGAGGGCGATGGCGAGGGACTTGTAGACCCACGGTTCGACGATGAGGTTCTGGCGGAGGTTGGCCTTGAGGAACTCCGCCGCGTGGTCGAACTTCCCGTTCATTCCGAGGTAGTCCGCCGTCGCGATGATGACGCCCGGATCGTTGTTGCCCTTGGCGAGGGCATTCTGCCAGATCTCCTTGGCGTCGAGGTTCTTCTTCTCGTCGCCATCGCCGGCGACCTTGAGGTCACGCGGCTTGCCGTTGACAAGGATCCTGCCGTCTGCGGGCAATGCCGTCAACTCCCCAGGAGCCGCCGCACCGGCCGGTGCGAACAGCGGCGGGCGGGCGCGGGAGGTGATCGTCGAAGGGGCCTTGACGACGAGGGCCATGATCGGGCTGGGGTAGAAGCCGAGGTCGTTCGGCGTCGTCCGACCGACCGTATCGCCATCGGCCTTATCGTCGAGCGGGTTGACGGGCAACCCGGTCAGGGGGTCGAGTGCGACATTCCATTCCTTGGGATCGCCGACGACTTGTTTGATCAAGTTGACGAGCA